>JBFHRT010000644.1:0-1800 GCA_041591575.1 Spongiibacteraceae bacterium | reverse complement strand
GCCAGTTGATGGCGCTGGCGTCCACCAGTTGCTGCTGCGCGCCCCAGCCGGACAGCAGCTCAAAGCCCTGCGTCTGTAGGAAATCGGGGTCCTTACGGATTTTTGGCAGCAGGTCGCGCACGGCGATGCTGGGCGGCACTTCCCAGTAGGGGTTGAGCACGGCGTAGGTCATGCGTGCGCTGAACACCGGCGTGCGGCGATAGGCTTTGCCGACAACCACCTTCATCTCCAGCGGCTCGCGGTCCGGCGCCACGTAGCGCAGCCGAAAGTCGGCAATATTGACCAGAATGTGGCGTTCGCCCAGCGATGCCGGCAGCCAGCGCCAGCGTTCCAGATTGAGGATCAGGGTGTCGACAATGTCGGCGGCGCTGCGGTTGAGTTCGGCCAGAGTCATTGGCCCCACCACGCCGTCGGTCTCCAGTCCGCGCTGCTGCTGGAAGGCGACGACGGCCGCGACCAGTTCGGCGTCGTAGTCCGTGCTGTCGCCGGGCTCCAGGCCCAGCCGCCGGCGCAGTGCCGGTACCCGCGGGTCCTGTGCCCCGGGTTTGAGCGCGGCGCCGCCAGCGATCGGCGGCGCCGTTGGCGCCAGGCGCGCGCGCTCGCGCCACTGTGCCAAAGCCTGTTGCAGGGCGCGGTAGCCGGGGTCGCGCGGCGCCAGTGCCGCCAGCTCGCTGCGCAGCCGGCCTGCTGCCAGCGCGCGCTGGGCAATGGCAACGATGTCGCCGCCGCGCATCTCGGCGAACCACTCGGGGTCGATGCTCTGCGGATTGATACGGCCGGCCAGCATATGGGTGGCGTACATCAGTAGTGCATCGCTGAATAGCAGCTCCAGATCGACGCTGAGTCCGCGACGGTGATCGCCATCGCGCTGATCCCAGCTGGCCAGGCGTTGCTGCAGCGCAGATAGGTGGTAATCGTCGGGCCGCAGCCCGTGTTCGTGTGCTGCGGCTAACACCGCCAGCAGTTCGCGAGCGGCGGCGTTGGCGCCGCTACTGTTTATCCATGCGGGTGCGAAACTGCGCTCGCCGTAGAAACGGCGCAAGGCTTCTGCGGCGTGCACGTTGTCGCCGTTGACGCGCAGCTCGCCCTGCAGCTGGCTAAACTCCAGACGGTGACGCAGCTGCTCGCGCAGGCTGTCGGCCAGCACGGTCTGAACCGAAAGCAGCAGCACCGCGGCAGTGGCAGCCAGCCACCAGCGAGTGGGAGCAATGGGCGTGATCATGCAGACTCCGGGTGTTTTGGCCACAACATAGCACAGCCGCGCTGGGAAGCGGCGACGGCTCAGGTTCGCGCCAGCACCGCCACCATGCTGTCCAGCAGGGTGTCGACAAAACGCGCCCGCGCCACCCGCCGCCGGCGCGAGCTGTAGGAGGCCAAGCCATGGAACAGCAGGCAGTCCACCAGCAGCAGTCGCGTTTCCAGCTCGCTGGCGTCGATGTGGCCCAGCCGCGCGCGCAGCAGTGCGTCCATGCGCTGGCCCTCGGCGATGGTCTGCGCCCGCGCCAGCCGCAACTCGGCGTAGTGCTCGGCCGCCATCAGCTGGCTGTTGAGCTTGAGGTAGGCGACGCCGCTGTCTTTCACCGCCAGCAGGCTGGCCACCGGCAGCACCAGCACCGCGATGATATCGCGCAGGCTGTAGTCGCTCTGCGCCTCCAGCGCATCCAGCATGCGGTTGCGCTGCTGCTCGATATGGGCCCGGTGCTTGTCCAGCACCGCGTGGATCAGGCTGTCCTTGTTGCCGAAGTGGTACTGCAGCGCGTTGCGGTTTTTCTGGCCGGCGGCGCGGGCGATGTCGGCCAG
>JBFHRT010000643.1:0-1805 GCA_041591575.1 Spongiibacteraceae bacterium | reverse complement strand
GGGCCTGATCGCCGGCACTGGCGCGCTGTATGCCGAGCGTCTGGATGTGTACCAGACGCAGTGCGTACTGCAGGGCAACGAGCGCTGTGTGTTCCGGGTACAGCTCTGCTAGCCTGGAAACCGCCCAATTATTGATATCAATCTATGAGCCATTATAGAAAGGCACGGTAGATCATGCCTGCGAGTGCCCTTTCCACCACGCCATGGAGGCCTGCCGATGTCAGAGTCCACCGCAGAACACGCTGTCCCGACCATTCAACCGCGCCGGCTGAGCTTCCCGGCACCGCCGGATCTGGCGCAGCACTGGCGCGCCAGCAACCCGCTGATCACCGGCTTTTTCTACGCGCTGTCGGCGACCTTTCCCGACGGTGAGCGTTTTTTCATCGACTCGGTACGCCACTACCGCGAGCGGGTAGGCAGCCCTGCGCTGCGCGAGCAGATTCGCGGGTTTATTGGCCAGGAAGCTCACCACGGCCGCGCCCACGAAGACTACAACGCCGAGCTGGAGAAGCTGGGGCTGCCCATGGCGCGTGTGGCCGGCAGCGTGCGGCGGTTGCTGGGTTTTGTGCAACGCCGTTTCTCGCCGGCACGACAACTGGCCATCACCGCAGCGCTGGAACACCTTACCGCCACTCTGGCCGGCCAGGTGCTGGAGAAGAAGCGGGTGCTGGCACCACTGGACGGACAGCTCCGGCAGATGCTGGTCTGGCACGCAGTGGAAGAGATCGAGCACAAATCGGTGGCCTTCGACGTCTACCGGGAACAGGTCGCCAGCGAGGCGCTGCGCCGTCGCGCCGGCGCCATCGCGCTGACTCTGTTTTTCCTGCGCATAAGCTACTACCAGATCACCCTGCTGCGCGGCGCGCGCCGCTGGCCCAGCGCCCGCCACTGGGCCGAAGCAGCCGTATTTTTCTGGGGCCGCGACGGCGTGCTGCGGCGCTCGGCCGGCGAGTTACTGCGCTACTTCCGGCGCGGCTTTCACCCCAGCCACATCGACCAGCGCGCACTGATCGAAGGCTGGGAGCAGCGCCACCCCGACGTCGCCGCACTGCAGTACTGACCCACGACTGAACTAAACTTAACTATGCGACAATGTTGGTTTTTTGCCGCCGGAGGTTCCCTTGCTGTATTTCCTACGCGCTAACACCGCCCTGTGCCTACTGCTGGCGCTGGCCATTCCGGGCGCCGCGGCAGGCGCCGCCACCTCCGCACTGGATGGCGTCACCGTTCGCCTGCACGGCTCCACCCTGGGGCTGGGCGCCGAGCTGGGTTACCGCTTTGACAACGGCTGGGGCCTGCGCGGCGGCTGGCAGGTGGGCGAGGTGGACCCAGAACTGGAGGCCGAGGACGGCAATGGCGTCGAGGGCGACGAGCTGGACTACGACAGCGATATCGATCTCAGCAACGGCCATCTGTTCGCCGACTGGCACCCCTGGAACGGCCGTTTTCGGGTCAGCGCCGGACTGGTCTACAACGACAGTGACCTGAAAGTGGTATCGCGCTGCAACCGCCCCATCTTCGGCTGCGAGCTGGGCTTCAGCCGTTTTTCGCCCGAAGTGATGGGTGAAGTCACCACCACCATCGACTTTCCCAGCGTGGTGCCGGCCCTTGCCATCGGCTGGGGCCATCTGAGCCAGTCCGGCTGGGCCTTCAACGTGGACTTGGGCATTGCCCTGCTGGGCGAAGGGGATGCCAACCTCAGCTCCAGCGGCAGCTGCAACCAGAATGCCCAGTGCCGCGAACAGCTGAAAAACGAGGAAGAGGAAATCGAGAAAGACCTGGACGAGTTTGAGCTGTTCCCGCTG
>JBFHRT010000642.1:0-1813 GCA_041591575.1 Spongiibacteraceae bacterium | reverse complement strand
CTGCAGCGGGTGGAGCCGGAGGAAGTGGAGAACCGCGAGATCGGCTTCAAAATCGACGCCTTCGACCGCAGCGTGCGTTTCAACGTCGCGTTGTACTCCATGCTGTTTACCGACATGCAGCTGATCCAGGTCAGCACCGACTCCCAGCAGAACCTGGCGGTGGTGTTCCAGAACGCCGGCGAGTCCTCGATCGAGGGTGGCGAAATGGAGCTATTCTGGCTGCCCAGCCCGCAGCTGCTGCTCACCGCCAGCTACAGCAACAACAACTACAAGTTCACCGACTACAAAGACCGCGACCTGCTCAACCAGGTGGTGCAGAACACCGTGATCGAAGACCGCAGCGATGAAAACTTCCCGGCCTCGCCGGAAGAGAGTGCCGCCCTGGGCATCCAGTACACCCTGGACACCAGCGTCGGCCTGTTCATCCCGCGCGTCGACGTCAGCTACAAGAGCGAGGTGTTCTTCGGCCTGGACCGCGGTTCCTGGGAGGCGGCCCAGCGCGACGGCACCGGCATCGCCGATGACTACGTGCTGGTGGACGCGCGCCTGTCCTGGCAGAACGTGGAGGGTGACCTCACGCTGGCGGCCTACGTCAAGAACGCCACTGACGAGCGCTACGTGATCGGCACCGCCTCGGTGGGGGATTCCACCGGTAACTACACCCAGGCCTACGGCGACCCGCGCCGCTACGGCATCGAGCTGCGCCAGACATTCTGAGTGCCCATTGCCCACGCGCCAGCGGCGGGCTACCCTGCCCACTCCTTCAGCGAGGAGTGGGCAGCGCCCGCATGTTCAACTGGTTTCGCAGACCCGCCGACGTCGACTACCGGCTCGTTCTCGAGCGCCACGTCGCCACCTACCGCTTGCTGCCGCCGCGCATCCAGGGCGACATCAATCGTTTCGTCAATGGCTTCCTGCGCCGCAAAACCTTCTATGGCATGTACGGCCTGGACGTGACCGAGCTGCACAAGGTGGTGGTTGCCGCCAATGCCGCCCTGGTGGGGCTGCAACAGCCGGTATCCTACTTCTCCAGCGTGCGCTGGATTCTGGTCTACCCCGACCTCATCGACCTGGCCGGCGAAACCTTTGACGTGTCCAAGGTCATTCTCTCCTGGGAAGACGTGCAGCACGAGAGTGAGCAGGTGGTGCCCGGCGCCAACCTGGTGGTGCACGAATTTGCCCATGTGCTCGACCACCGCCTCGGCCTCAGCCACGGCAGCGCCGGCCTGCGCGAGGCCTTCGACGAACTGAACCGCAAACTGGAACAAGACCTGCCCAGCCTGTTGCCCGACGATGCCGCGGAAAACCCCCAGGAATTCTTCGCCGCTGCCAGTGAGGCCTTCTTCAGCTGTCCGCGCGAGCTGCAGCACGAATACCCGGCGCTGTACCGCGACCTGCTGGGTCTGTACAAACTGGATATGGCGGCGGTGCTGGACCACTAAACCTGGCCAGCTGCTACACTTATGGGCGCAGATCGTTGTCAGGGAGACGGAAGACGCATAAACCGTCAGCCGGATCATAGACCGGAATAAGCGCTTCCCAGCGTCAGCGTGGCCCGCGTACCGACAACGCTTCGCAGGGCATGCGCTTCGCGGGGCATGCTAAGCACAGCGAGTGCAGCGGCCATTCCGGCAATGCTCGCAGCGACCGCTGCCGAGATGCCGCACGAGTTAGGCCTCGGGCCAAGGATGCTCACCATGGACACGGTAGTCGATAAACCGGCGCAGACCGCGCCCTCTCCTGTTCACCCACTGCTGGATTATCAGCTGCCCTCTTACCGCCAGGCTTACAGCGACCGCAGTGCCTGGCTGAT
>JBFHRT010000641.1:0-1815 GCA_041591575.1 Spongiibacteraceae bacterium | reverse complement strand
TAAACAGCTGTTGTACGCGCGCGGTTTTTTCCGCCAGTAACTCGGTGTAGCGTTCGGGTTCAATGCGGCTGAGGGGCATGGCGGCTTCCGGCGATAAGTGGCGCTAAAAAGGGGCTATTATACCGTGCCGACAAACCGCTGGCGCGCGAGCATCCGCTAAATAAAGCTCCTTGGATCGGATACAATAGCGCGCTTACCAATGATAAAGAGGGCAGGGGATGCAAGTTCTGGTGACCGGAGGCGCTGGCTATATTGGCAGCCACACCTGTGTGGAGCTGTTGGCTGCAGGCCACGATGTGATTGTTGTTGATAACCTCAGCAATAGCCATGCTGTGGCGCTGGAGCGCGTAGCGCAAATCACTGGGCGTCAGCCGGTGTTTGTGCAGGCCGATATCGGCGACGCTGAAGCGCTGGATCAGCTATTTAGTGCTCATGACATCGACGCGGTGGTGCATTTCGCCGGTCTCAAGGCGGTTGGTGAGTCTGTATCCCAGCCACTGCGCTACTACCAGAACAATGTCGCCGGCACCTTGACCCTGTGCGAGGCCATGCAGCGACATCAGGTATGGCAATTGGTGTTCAGCTCCTCGGCCACGGTCTACGGCGATCCGGCCAGTGTGCCCATTACTGAAGATTTTCCGCTGACCGCCACCAACCCCTACGGCTGGTCGAAGCTGATGATCGAGCAAATGCTGCGGGACATGGCCGCGGCCGACGAGCGCTGGCGCGTGGCGCTGCTGCGCTATTTCAACCCGGTGGGGGCTCACAGTAGTGGCCGCATCGGCGAGGATCCACAGGGCATTCCCAACAACCTCATGCCCTATGTCACCCAGGTGGCCGCGGGCAAGCTGGAGCAGCTGTCGGTATTTGGTGGCGACTATCCGACGCCGGACGGCACCGGCGTGCGCGACTATATCCATGTGGTGGATCTGGCGCTGGGCCACTTGGCGGCACTGGACTACCTCAAGGAGCACGCTGGCGCCAACGCCATCAACCTGGGTACGGGGCAGGGCTATTCGGTGTTGGAAATGGTGGCGGCCTTCGAGCGCGTGACCGGGCAGCAAATTCCCTACCGCATTATCGAGCGCCGGCCTGGCGATGTTGCCAGCTGCTATGCCGATCCCTCGCTGGCCGCGAGCGCGCTGGGGTGGCGCGCCGAGCGCGGCATCGACGATATGGTGCGCGATGCCTGGCGCTGGCAGTCGGGCAATCCGCAGGGATATGTGTCTCAGGCGTTGGAAGACGCCGGCTGAACCTCGCGAACTTTGTAGGTGCGGCTTTAGCCGCACATGCCGGTTAATACGCTGGTTCGTGTGCGGCTAAAGCCGCACCTACAAAAGAGTTGAGAGGGCTTCGGCGTTGTTCGCCTAGCCCATCCGCTTGCGATTACGATTCTCCCAGATGTCCGCGGCCTGCTTCATAGCCTCGTCGGGATTGTCGGCCTTTTGCAACAGGGTCAACGCCACCGCAATGGTGCCAGTAATGGCGCGCTGGCCATAGCCGTCCTCGGCCTCGCCGCGCCAGACCCGTTTCAGCAGGTACAGGTCCAGGCTTTCCAGTTTTTCCTGGCGGCCGCTGAGCTGGCGAGGCCAGGCCATCTCACTCAACTCGCCCGCGTGTACGTAACGCACCAGGGTATCGGCTTCCGGGCGCAGCTCCACTTCGCCGGCTTCCCCCTTGAACACCGCCGCGTGCTGCTGGCCAATCAGCTGTGCCGCGCCCTGGTGGCTCTCGGCATAGGCAGGGTGAAAGATGCTCTGCATGGAGTAGGGGGCGCCGGTGGGGTTAAGCAGCCGCGCCAGGGTGTGTACCGGC
>JBFHRT010000640.1:0-1817 GCA_041591575.1 Spongiibacteraceae bacterium | reverse complement strand
GATAGCGCTGGTGGTGACGCGGTGGCTCCCGGTCGAGACAGACGTAGCTGGGTAGCACTTCGCGCCCTTTGGGCAACAGTGCCTGCAGGTAGCGCCAGGCGGAAATCATGCCGATGTCTAGCAACAGCTGCTCCGGCCCCCGGCGGTGCTCCATCGTCTTGAAGTGAATGGCGGCGTGGCCGTCGTCCTCACCCAGTTCAGCCTGAACGGCGTAGTTGGCTTCCTGCAGCGAAAAACAGGCGATACGAATCGCCTGTTCCAGCGTGGCCGAGGTCAGCATGGCGTAGCCCATCATGCCGAGATCCGTCAGCTGGGCGCGGTCGGCGACGCGCAAGGCAATGTCCGGTACCGCATGCTCCGTAAGCTGCTCCGTTAACCGCGCCATCACCAGCATATTGTCCCGGTGCGGGCCGTTCCACCAGCGCGCGCGGTCCAGGCCGCAGGCGATGCCGAGCTGGCGCTGGTCGATGTCGGGAAATTCACTGCTGAGCAGGACGTGGAGCGTGCCCAGCAGACGCTCGCCCACCCACTGGGTTGTTAGAAACTGCATGGCCCTGGCCTTTTGTCGCTGGCGGTTGCTCAAAAATGATAGCTTGCGCTGCTCAAAAATGATAGCCGTCTGTTCCTTGCCCCGGCCGCAAGCTGCTAGCTTCGTTGTTGATAAATCGAACAACCGCTAACGCAAAGGGTGAGGTGGGTTATGCGAATTCCGACGGTCTGTGGCGAATACCTGCACAATCTGCTCGACTTCCTGGCGGGCAGGGGGCTGCGTGAGCGTCAGCTGCAGGCGGTGCTGGGCTGGCGGCCCACGGAGCACGTTACCGACAGCGGCCGTTTCCCGCTGCGCCTGTTTGAGCATCTGCTGGAGGCCTCGGCCCGGCTACTGGGCGACGCCCACCTGGGTGCCCGCGCTGGCGCCAGTTGCTCCCGCGCGCCCTGGGCGATAGTGGATTATCTGCGCATGAGCGCCAGCAACAACCGGGAGGCACTGGTGGCTGCGATCAACTACTCGCGGCTGGTGATTGACCACGGCGACATGGAACTGCGCGAGCAGGACGAGCTGGCGCGGCTGACGTGGGTACTGCCGAGCCGGGCGCTGCCGTCGCCCCAGGTGGTGGAATTCTTTTTTGCCAGCTGGTACTGGACCAATCGGGATATGCTGCGGCGGCACTGCCGGCAGCGGCGGGTGTTTTTCGCTCACGGCGCGCGCGGCGAACCGGGAACCCTGGAGCGCCTGCTGGAGGCGCCGGTGGCCTTCAACCAGCCCCATAATGCGGTGGAGGTGGACAGCGAGCTGCTGGACTGCCCCGGCAGCTTTCCAGACCCTCGGATTCAGGCCTCGCTGCAGGCGACCGCGCAGGCGGAGCTGGCGGCACTGAATTTCGAGGACCGGGTGATCCGTGATGTGAAGGATTTCATCGCGCAGTGCCTCAACGAAACCATGCCCACCCTCGAAGTGGTGGCGGAAGAGCTGGGCATATCGGATCGCACCCTGCAGCGCCGGCTCGGTGACGCCGACACCAGTTTCAAGTCGCTGGTGGAAGATGTGCGCCGGGAGCGTCTGCAGATGCTGCTGCTGGATCGCGATAAGTCGCTGGTGGAGGTGGCCGCCGAGCTGGGTTACTGCAACCAGTCGGCCTTCCACCGCGCTTTCCGGCGCTGGTATGGCCAGTCGCCCGGCCGCTATCGCCAGTTGTTGCTGGCGGGCTGAGGAGCTGCCTGGGGGCGGAGTCCGGTAGGCTGGCAGCCCGCGCTGGCGTATATCCGGGCGCCATCTGTTGTGGCCCGCGCTCTGGATTCCGGCTTTCGCCGGAATG
>JBFHRT010000639.1:0-1820 GCA_041591575.1 Spongiibacteraceae bacterium | reverse complement strand
CATTGCGCTTTCGTCGCGAGCAGCTGCGCAACCTCACCCAGTTGATGCTGCTGAACCGCGACGATGTCACCCGTACCGACCGGGCGCGGTTTTTCCAAGGGTATTTTGCCGCCTTTCCGCATTCCGCCGCGGCGCGCCGGCACCTGCTGGCCGAGGTTACCGCGGCGGTGGAAGCGCGCTTTGCCCGCGGCAGCCGGCCGCTGGGTACGCTGATCGAGGCTCATTGGTGGGATTATCTGGCCGGCGCGCGCTTTCCCGATCAGCAGTAGCCCGCAACGCTGCGCTGATGCGGGCCTAGGTCGAGCGTCGCTAAGCCAGCACCGCCAGCAGCTCCTCGCCCAGCGCCGGTCCGATGCTGTCGTAGCCGGCGGCGAAGGCGGCTAGCGGCGTCTCGCCGGGCCGCAACCCGGAGCGGCGATTGCGGGCCATGGCCCGTTGCAGCACACGCAGGCGACGGCGCTCGCTGGCTGCAGCCGTCAGTGGTTTCTCCCGGTCCAGCAGCTGCAGGCGGCCCTCGCTGACCAGCAGGTCCTTGGCGCGCAGCGGTTCCAGGCAGCCACACCGGTGCAGGCGCGCGGTAAGCGCGCCGTAGTCCCGCCACAGTTCTTCACTGCCCTCGACTCCCGCTTTCAGCACCCCCTCAAGGGTCGGTGCCGCTACTGCCAGCGACAGCATGAAGCCCGCCACCGGCAGGCCGCCGCGATAGGCGCTGCCGGCGGCGACCAGCGGGATGGTGTTGAAGCCGCGATGCTGCAGCTCGGCGAGGATGTGCGCCTCCAGCTCGGCACTGGAGCAGCGGCGGCGCGCGGCCAGCATCCGCGGCAGCAGCACCCGGCTGCGCTGGCGCAGGGCCAGCTTCAGGTAGTAGTCGCGGCCGCCGGCGCTGAGCCGGTAGACCTCGGTGTCGGTGCCGGCGCCGGACACACACTCGCCGGCGGCAGCGCGCAGTGCTGCCAGCTCCAGTGGCAATGGCGGCAGCAGCGCCTCGTCAAAGACCTGCACCCGCTCGCGGCTCATGGCGCCTGCTCCGACAGGATTTCGGCGATGCGCTCGGCCATGCGCCGGTAGTGGCTCTCATCCAGAAAGCGCTCGCGGTCGCGGGGCCGGCCTGGTATCAGGTACTGCTCGTTGAGGTAGGCGATAAAGCGGCCCACCAGGTCGGCATCATAGGGGTAGCTGCCGCTGCTGATCATCGCCCGAAATTCCTCGGCGGAACGGGCGTGCTGCACCAGCCCCTTGACGTTGTAACAGGCCTTGCCGACGGTGAGCACCGGCCGGCCGAGCATCAGCGCCTCGATACCGGCGGTGGAATTGATGGTCACCACCAGTTCGGCGCCCTCGATCAGCTGCTGGGTGTTGTTGGCATTGGCGAAGATCACCCGCGGGTGGCGATCGTGCAGCTGCCGGTAGCTGCGGGTGGAGGTGGGGTGCTCTTTGACCACGAAGCTCCACCCTTGCGGCAGCGCCGAGACGCTGTCTTCCAGCAACTGGTGAAAGTCCTCCATGCTGCGCACCCAGGGCGAGTGCACCAGCACCTGGGTGTCGTCATAGACCTGGAACGGCACGAAGACGTAGTGCTCGGGCAGCTCGATCTCGTCGCCAACTTCGGTGCGCGGCGGCCGCTTGACCAGCTCGGTCAGCAGCGATTCGCCGCGCGGCTGGTAGTCGCGATAGAAATCGGCATGGCGCGGCAGCGAGTTGTTGTAGTTCACACCGTGGCTGTCAATGGCCATGGTGTTGGGCAGAAAGCCCAGCTCCAGGTAGAGCAGCTTGATCTCGCTGGCACCGCAGTAGTCGATCAGCGCCCGCTGCTTGTAGTG
>JBFHRT010000638.1:0-1821 GCA_041591575.1 Spongiibacteraceae bacterium | reverse complement strand
GACATCGTCAAGGTCAAGGTGATGGACGTGGATGTGCAGCGCAAGCGTATCGCCCTGAGCATGCGCCTGGACGACAAGGCCGAACCGCAGACCAGCGGTGGCGGCGAGCGCCGCAACAGCCGCCGCCCGGCGAAAATGCCCAAGCAGGAAAAGCCGGCCGCCGCCAACGCCATGGCCCAGGCGCTGATGGCGGCCCAGCGCAAGCAAAAGCGCTGAGCCTGTTCACTGCCGCGGCGATGGCACCCTACAGCCCCGTCATTGCGAGTCGCCGTAGGCGGCGCGGCAATCTCCCTCAGGGTGGCAGTGACGTCGCCAGTTCGCCACAACTCGCTGCGGGCGACTGGCGCTGACCAGCAGCCACCGCCGACACTTCCAGCAGACTGTCGCGATAGCGCCCCTCATCCGGCGCCAGCGTCACTGCCCGCGCCACCGCCGCCTGCGCCTGCTCGTCACAGCCGACGCCCTGCAGCGCAAAGCCCAGGTTATTCCAGGCCGCCGCGCTGTCGGGCTGCAGCGCCAGCGACTGCTGCAGGTAAGCCACCGCGTCCAGATAATCGCCCTGGGCCAGCGCCGCATTGCCCAGGGCAAACTGGGCGATAAAGGCCTCCGGCCAGCGCGCGGCCGCCGCCCGATAGCCCTCCAGCGCCGCCTGCTGCCAACCGCCCTGCTCCAGCTCACCCAGCGCGCGCACGTAGGCCAGCGGCTCGGCGCCGGCGGGCAGCTCGCCGGGGGGCAGAATCACCCGCCCCCAGTGACCGCCGCGCCGCCAGGTGTTTACAAAAGTGTCCAGCGCCAGCCGGTAGTTGTCGCGAACGCCTGAGTGCAGCAGCAGCTCGCCGCGCTCCAGGTCATAGCCCACCGCCACCGCGTAGTGCCACTGGGGCCACCAGTTAAAACCGAGATTCTGCAACACCAGCACCGGATTGCCGGCGGCCAGCTCGCGCAGCAGCGCCTGCAGTTGCGGCGCCAGCGGGTAGCTCAGCTGGCCGTAGCGCCGGGGCAGCGCGCCCACTTCCAGCAGCAGCGAGCCGCGCCGGCCGGGGGTGTATACCTCGGGGGCAAGCTGTTCGGGCGTCGCGGCCACACCGCGAAAATTGAGCGTCGAGGCCAGCGCAGCCGGCCCGCAGTGATAGGCGGTCTGGGGATGGAAGGGAACCGCCAGCTGCACCGCCGGCGGCAGTGCCGCGGCGGAGCCGTCGCTCAGCTCGACGGGGAGCTGCTGCCGCCCGGCACAGCCGGCCAGCAGCACCAGCAGCGACAGCGCCGCCGCCAGGCGGCGCGGCATCAGCGCACCGGATGGATGAAGGGGAAGATGTCAGTGGCGCCAATCACGTCAGTGATCACGAACACGATGAAGATCAGCACCAGCAGCCCGAGCACGCCGGCACCGGCGGGCATATCGGCGATCTGGGCATTGAGCTCGGCCAGTTCGCTGGCGGTCAGGGCGTCAATGCGGGCATCGATCTCGGCACGCTCGACACCCAGTGCCGCCATTTTCTGCGCCACCTCATCGCCGTCCAGCAGCGCCTTGAGCTGGCTGCGGTCGTAGTCCAGCTGCTCGCTCTGTATCACCTCGGCGGTGCTCACCACCCCGGCCTGGGCGTGGGTGGCCACCAGGCCGCTGCCGAGCATGGCGAGACTGGTGATTACCGCTAAAAATCGCTTACAACGCTGCATCCACATAATGTTGTCCTCTTTATAAAGTGCTTGTGCAAATACCGCTAAGTTTAGCGCCGCCCGCAGCGCAGCGCCCGGTCGTCGTCTGCAGCTGTGGCAGATTTCGCATTTTTTCGCGCGCCACAACGAGAAAGCGCCCAAGGT
>JBFHRT010000637.1:0-1828 GCA_041591575.1 Spongiibacteraceae bacterium | reverse complement strand
GAGCGGACCCATCGCCTGCATCCGCGCCGGCAAGCCGGAAATCGCGGCCTGCAACGCCGGCAGCCTCAACTACCTCAAAACCCGCAGCAACGGCAACTGGGCCTGGCCGCCGATGATGTTTGAGAACCCGGTGGAGAAAGTCGACGAGATCCTGCAGGTGATGGCCGAGTGCGGCACCCGCCCGGAGTTCGAGTGCTTTGACGTAGGCATTGTGCGCTCGGTGGGCATGTACCAGGACGTGGGCATGGTCGACAAACTGGACTACAACTTTGTGATGGGCGTGGCCTCCGGCATGCCCGCCGACGTGGAGCTGCTGCCGCTGCTGCTGAAATACATCAAGCCCGGCAGCCTGTGGCAGACCACCCTGATTGGCCGCGAAGAGATCTGGCCGCTGCACCGCCGCACCGCCGAGCTGGGCGGCCACCTGCGCACCGGCGTGGAAGACACCTTCTACCTGCCTAATGGCGAGCGCGCGGCCGGCAACGGCGAACTGATCGAAACCCTGGTGGCCATTGCCGAAGAGAGCGGGCGCAGCATCGCCTCGCCAGAGGAGGCGCGCGCGCTGTATCTGTAACCAAAATTCCGTCATCGCGAGGAGCGCTTTCAGCCTTTAGCCGCGAGCGCAGCGCGGCGGGACGCGGCGATCTCTAGCAGCCAACGTGAAGCCGCAATAGGCTACCGTGTCACCTGCTCTTATGACGGACTTTCTCGTTACCGGTTAAGAAGGGACAGATCCATGCCTTACCAGTCCATACTCCGCCCCGGCTGCTTTGAAGGCCGCAATATCATCGTCACCGGTGGCGGCAGCGGCATCGGCCGCTGCACCGCCCACGAACTGGCCTCGCTGGGCGCCAGCGTGATTCTGGTCGGGCGCACGCGAGAAAAACTCGACAGCGTTTGCGCGGAAATCCGCGAAGACGGCGGCCACGCCGACGGCTTTGCCCTGGATATCCGCGACGAGGCCGCGGTATGCGGCGCCGTGGCGGCCATCGCCGACCAGCACGGCGTGATCCACGGCCTGGTCAACAATGCCGGCGGCCAGTATCCCGCCCCCATGGAGGCCATCAGCCTCAAGGGCTTTGACGCGGTGTTGCACACCAATCTGGTGGGCGGCTTCCTGATGGCGCGCGAAGTGTACAAACAGTCCATGCGCGAACACGGCGGCGCCATCGTCAACATCACCGCCGACAACGCCAATGGCATGCCGATGATGGGCCACTCGGGCGCCGCCCGCGCCGGGGTGGAAAACCTGACCAAGACCGCCGCCTGGGAATGGGGCGCCGCCGGTGTGCGCTGCAACGCGGTGGCACCGGGCTGGGTCGCCTCCAGCGGCTTCGACACCTACGACGAAAGCTTCCAGGCACTGCTGCGCCGCCTCAAACATCACGTGCCGCTTAAGCGCCTGGCCACCGAGGCCGAAGTCAGCGCCACCATCTGTTTTCTGCTCAGCGATGCCAGCGCCTTTATCAATGGCGTCACCCTGCGTGTCGACGGCGGCTCCAGCCTGGGCTCGGCGCCGGCGGTGTGGCCGCTGTCCGACACCCCATCGACCAACTCCCAACCCTTCGAAGGCTTTCACCGCGCCACCACGCCCCGCGCGCTGATGCCCGACCCCGAAACCAGCAAGTCCCAGCAGCGGACAGACACGAGCGACTGACACCATGCCGGTACTGGAATCCCAGATCGATCCCAACAGCGACAGCTTTGCCCGCAACCGCGAGGCCATGCAGGCGGCCATCGACGAATACCGCAACATCGAGCGACTGGTGATCGACACCGCCGAAGCCAAGCGCGAGCGCTACGCCAAGCGCGGCATGCTGCTGCCGCG
>JBFHRT010000636.1:0-1828 GCA_041591575.1 Spongiibacteraceae bacterium | reverse complement strand
GCGTCGTCGATGACATGGCTGTTCTCGGTGCGCAGGGCGCTGGCGTCCACGCCCCAGCGGCTGGCGGCGGCGCTGAGGAGCATCTCGCGCACGGCGGCACCGGCGGCGCGCTGGGAGGGGTAGTAGCCGCGCACAGTGGTGCTGGCGGCGGTGATCTGCAGGCCGGCGCCGTCCAGCGCCAGGCCACCCTCGCGCTGCCAGAAGGGGTTGCCATAGGTGATGGTGGAGGCCGGCGACTGCTCCCAGCTGACCCGTTCCCAATCGGCGTCCAGCTCTTCGGCGACGATCATGGGAATGGCAGTCATGGTGCCCTGGCCAATCTCGGCGGCACCGACAATGATGGTGACGTAGTTGTCGGCACTGATGCGGATAAAGGCATTGGGCTGGAAGGACTCGGCATTGGGGTCTGGCTGCGGCTCGTCCGGCTCGGCCGCTGTGCCCGGCGGCGGCTGCCGCCGGCTGTCGGAACCACCCCAGTTACAGGCCACCAGCAGGCCGCCGCCGGCAATGGCGGAGGCGCGCAGGATGGCGCGGCGGCGCAGCCGCGAATCGTCAGCAGCCATCAATACTCTCCCGCCGCCAGCGCGTGCACGGCCTTGCGAATGCGTGGGTACATGCCGCAGCGGCAGATATTGCCGGACAGCGCCTCGTCGATATCGCGGTCGCTGGGTCGGGGAATGGCCTTCAACAGCGCCACCACCGCCATGATCTGGCCGGACTGGCAGTAGCCGCATTGGGGCACGTTGAGCTCGCGCCAGGCGCGTTGTACCCGCTGCCCCAGGCTGGTGTCGCCCACCCCCTCGATGGTGGTGATGCGCTTGTCTGCCACCGCGGTGGCCGGGGTGACGCAGGCGCGGGTGGGCTGGCCGTCCACATGGACCGTGCAGGCGCCGCACAGGGCGCGGCCGCAGCCGTATTTGGAGCCGGTGAGGCCGAGGTCATCGCGCAGCACCCACAGCAGGGGCTTGTCGTTGTCATCGACCTCCACCGCGTGGAGTTCGCCGTTGATGGAGAGAGTGGGCATGGTGTTCTCGCGTACCGCTTTTCGTTATCTGGGGCGCCATGTTGACGGCGCCAACGCCATGGGACCAGATTTCCGATTAATGCACAAGTGTGTAGCAATCGCGGCGGTGGTGCGTGGATGCAGGTCCCAGATTGAGCCGCGGCCCCCGGCTGCGCGGTGCGCATGGCGCACCCTACGCGGCTCCGCATCGCGGCGCGGCGGCACCCCACCGTAGGGTGCGCCGCGCGCACCGCGTTTGCGTCTCCGGTCTTACGGCTCGCGTCTCCCGTCTTGCATCTTGCGTCTGACGTCCGACTTCAGACATCAGACCCAGTCGTCATAGCGTCTTCATATACTCCAGCAGCGCGTGGCGCTCGGTGTCGGTGAGGGCGCGAGTCCACTCATGACCCCGGTTCTTTTTCGAGTACAGGTTGGTGTTGAAGATCATGCGGTCGGCCAGGCCTTGCTCGCCCACCGGCGGCGGCACCAGCCACATCGGCCACAGCAGGCCGCCGCTCAGGGTGTCTTTGAGCCACTCCAGCTCCCGCGGCATGTCCTGCTCGGGCTGGCACTGGTAGTAGGGCACGGCCTGGGCGCTGGGGTCGCAGTGCAGCACGTCGTGCTGCCAGCCCAGCTGGTCGAAGTCGTAGCCACCATTGGCGCCGCTGAGTTCGTGCTCGAAGCCGTTGAAGTGCACGTTGGACAAGGTGCGCTGGCGGCGCCATAGGGTGGGGCGCGCCTCGGGGTCCAATACCCCCCAGACGGTGGGCACCGAGCCGTTGTGGAAATACGGTGCACTGGCCCACACCCCGTGCAGCGGCGGGG
>JBFHRT010000635.1:0-1829 GCA_041591575.1 Spongiibacteraceae bacterium | reverse complement strand
GCATCAGTATCAGCCCCGCCATGCTCAGCTGGTTCATGGTGATGTCCAGCACCGGCATCAACATAAAGGTCAGCAGAATGGCGGTGGGAATACCGACCACCACCCAGATGGTGAAGCGCAGCGGAAAAAACGCCAGCAGGGTAAAAAACACCAGCACCATGCCAACCACCGCGTTGTTGGCCAACACCTCCAGCATGATGCGGGCGTAGCGCGTGGTGTCATTGAAGGCACTCAGTTCCACCCCTGGCGGCAACAGCGGGCCCTGCAGCTCGATAAACTGACGCAGATCGCGGGACACTTGCAGACCATTGGCGTTGGCGGATTTTCTCACCAACAAGCTGACGCCGGGCTCGCCGTTGGCCATGGGCTGCACCGTCCAATCCTCGAAGTCCACCACCACCTCGGCCAGGTCGCGCACGCGAACGAAGTTATCGCGACCGCCAACGCGGACAATAACCTCCTCCACCTCGCGCGGGTCGCGAAACTGCCCCACCGTGACGATATCGCGCTCAGTGGTGAAGGATTCCAGCGAACCGCCGGACTCGCGCACATTGCGCCCCTTGATGGCGCCAATGATTTCCTCGTACTGGATGCCCAGGTGCTGCAGGCGCTGCGGATCCAGCAGGATTTTCACTTCCTTGCGGCGATAGCCGCGGCGCTCGGAACCGGCCACACCGGGCAGCTGGCGAACCGCCGTCTGCAGCCTGCGCGCGGTGTCACGCAGCACGTCCTCGGCGACATTGCCGTGTATCACCAGCTCCATGACCGGGGTCAGGTCGGGGTTTTCGGCGTAGAGATCAGGTTTTTCGGGCACATCGTCCGGCATCCGCGGGTAGGCCTTGTCGATGGCCTTCTGCAGGTCGTTTTCAAAACGACGGTTGGCCGCCCTATCATTGTCGGGATTGGCGCGCACCAAAATGCTGGACAAGCCCTCCATGCTCGCCGAGCGCAGCTCGTCGATGCCGTCAATCTTGAGGAACTCCTCCTCCAGCGGCACGGTGACCGACAGCTCCACATCCTCGGCGCTAGCCCCCGGGCGCGGCGTAGTGATGATGAAAAAGCCGGTGTCCAGCGAGGGGTAACTGCTGTAGACCTGCGACTTGGTGACGATATAGCCGCCGAGAAACACCATCACCAGCAGCAGGTTGACCAGCAGTGGGCGGCGGACAAAGAACGCCAGCAGCGCCTTCATTCAGCGCGCTCCGCCGGCCCCTCGGCGTGTGGCGCCAGACTGACGCCCTGGCCGTCGGCCAGCACATCCAGATAGTTGCTGATGATGCGATCGCCGGGGGCAAGGCCGGCCAGCACGGGCAACTCGTCGCTGGCACTGGCCCCCAGCACCGGCTCGATTTCGCGGGCAACGCCGTCTTCGTAGCGATACACCACCCGCCGGCGGTTGCGATCCACCATCAGCGCCTTGGGCAGCACCAGGGTATTGTCGCGCTGCACACCGCTCATGCGCACGCTGGCCGACATGCCGGGACGCAGCAGCCGCTCGCTGTTGTTGACGGTGAGTTTGACGGTGAAGTTTCCGGTCTGCGGATCGGCGGCGCTACCCAGCAGCTCGATACGTGCCTGGTAGCGCGAACCGGGCACTGCCGGGCTGCTAACCTCGGCAACATCACCCACGCGCAGCTGGTTGACCTCCTTCTCGCTGACAAAGGTCACCAGGCGCAGAGTGTCAGCCACCTGCACCACGGCCAGCGGGTTGCCCGGCAGCACGGTCTGGCCGGGGTCGACACTGCGGCTGGCCACCACCCCATCTACCGGGCTGATGATGCGGGTCTCACGCAAATCCTGACGCGCCAGCGCCAGCGCCGCCTCCACCT
>JBFHRT010000634.1:0-1833 GCA_041591575.1 Spongiibacteraceae bacterium | reverse complement strand
TGATGGGTATCGGCTTCGGTTTCATCACCGAAGTAATAGTCAGGCAGAGCGTCGATGGGATGGCGCAGCAGCCGCGTCTGCACCGCCACGCTCAGGCGATTGCCCGCCGCCGGCGCGCCGTACAGATAATCGCCCTGCACCGGAACAACAACCGGCGCCGCCGGCGCGAACACCAGCGGCGCCTGCCGACCGTCATTGAAGCTGAGCTGCATGCGCTCCGGCAGAAAGTCCTCTACCTGGAAGGGGTACACCACCTGCTCACCATCGCCGTAGTACAACACCAATTCCCACTGGCCGGTGGGCGCCGACTCTGGCAGCGTGAAATCGGCGCTGTGATAACCCAGCGCCTGCGGCTCCAGCAACAGGCTGCTGGCGAGATTGCCATCGGGGCGTCGCAACTGGCCGCGAAGCGGCGGCAACTGCAGCATATGGCCATCGTGATCGCGCATCAGCACGCTGAAGGCCACGGTTTCACCAGGGCGGTAGAGATCCCTGGGGGTATAAACAAAGGCCTCGACCGGGCGGTAGGGGCGACTGCCCAGATCAAATTCAGACAGATCCAGCGCCGCCCCTTTCAGCGGAATGATCGCCAGCTGGCCCTCGGTCTCGGCAACAATCAGCTGCGCCCGCGAATCCGGCGAGGCAAAACTGGCCAGCCCCGCGGGCGTGCTCCGGGTTTCCACCAGACGCTCGCCGTGCCGATCCAGCAGGCTCACGCGCACACCGCTCAGCGGCCGCGCGGATGCCAGGGAGGACAGATGCACATCGAGACGATCCGCATACAGCCTTGCGTGCAGCCCCAGATCCGTCACCATAAAGTGCGTGATTTGGTAACGATGCGCATAGGGATAGGTTCCGGCCTGTCGCATCACCGCCACGTACAGGCCGGGTTCACGCAGCGCCTCAATATCACGCACCGGAATCGCCAGCCGCGTCAGCGTATTGGCCTCGGGGTTCAGGTCGAAGCGGCCACTGTAGGCCAGCTCGCCCATCTGCGCGAGCTGCTGCGGATTGTAGCGGCGATAGTGTCGCCGGTTCAGGTCGCTGAGAAAGCGCTGCCAGTTAGCCGGCCGGATACGGTGAAAATCGATATCCACCGCATCAATGTTGATAGTCGTCACAGGCAGACCGCTGCCCAGGTCCATAGGCAGCAGCGAGCCGCTGGTGCTGAAACTCACTGCGGGTACCACCTTGCGGGTTTTGATGACGGCGCTTTGGTTCTGTGCCAGCACCTTGCCGGTCACCGCGCTCAGCCCCTGATAAACCGTCACCTCGTATTCGGTCTCAGGTTCCACAAAGGGGAAATACACCACGTTGGCCGCCTCCGACAGCACCCAGGCGCCGTCCACCCTTCCGCCCTCGCGTTTGGAGACACTGAGATAGGGTTGGAAATCACTGGCTGGATCCAGCGGCACCGACAGCGTGACCGCCAGCGCATTGCGCCCCTCGTGGTTGCGTTCGCTGACATCCAGTACTTCCAGCGCCAGACCAGCATATTGTTTGCGGGCGATGTCGACATCGAACACGGATTCGGCCACGGCCGGGGCTCTCTCCCCCGTCTCAGAAGGCGACTCACCGCAGCCAGCGAGCAGACACAGAAAGAACAGCAAACAGAGCGTTGAACGCGTGATCGATGACATTGCCGGATTTCCCTTTTTGCGGCGGGAGGCTTATTGGTATTCCCATGTCACCTTAAAGGATATACGCGCAGATGGCAGTATCGAGTTTTGCGGAAAACTGTTTATTCGGCACATTCACGGCTTAGGCCGCCGTGGGCGCCCTCACTGCAATACGGCGCTCGCCAGGCGGTCAGTTTTTAGCCAACTTGAGACC
>JBFHRT010000633.1:0-1834 GCA_041591575.1 Spongiibacteraceae bacterium | reverse complement strand
GGCCGGCTGCCGACCGCGCGCTGGTAATTCGCAACCGCATCAGTCAGGACGAGGATACCCGCGTTACAAAGATAAAGCTCGACGCGATGGCAGACAGCGAGCTGCCGGAACGGGCGCGCGGAAAACTGCCTGAAGCCGGCGAGAATGTGCGGGTGACTGATGCCAGGGGTTTTTTCGAGCTGACCCCGCTGAAGGGCGAGCGCACACGGGTGGTTTACCAGCTACACCTCGATCCGGTGGGTTCGCTGCCCTCCGGCCTGGTGAACGCGCTAATCGTCGATAACCCCTTTGAGACGCTGAAAAACATCCGTGACGTCGTCAAACGCCCGCAGTACCAGAGCTTTAAACCCTTCTAGCGTCAGGGCGCCGTGTAGGGTGCGCCATGCGCACCATTGCCCCGACTGTAAACGATCAAACTAGCGGTGCGCACGGCGCACCCTACGAGGTTTCGCACTATGAACAAGCAACGACAGCTAACCGATGACGATCTCGCCCGCTTTCGCGAGGTTCAGCAACTGGCCTACTGCTGCGCGGAGACCATCGCCGCTGAACTCAAACCGGGTATGAGTGAAAACAAGGTCGCGCGCCGGATGAAAGAGTTCCTGAACGACAACGGCGCCGACGACTGCCTGCATCAGCCCTTCGCCTGGTTTGGTGACCGTACCGCGTTTACCGGCTTTACCGGCCTCAAACATATGGCGGGCTACAACCTGGCCTTCTTTCCCGGCAGCCGACAGCTGGAGGAGGGCATGCCCTTCATTCTCGACTGCGCGCCTTCAGTAAAGGGTTATACCGCCGACATCGGCTACAGCGGCGTACTAGGGGACAACCCGGTGCTCGATCGCTTGATGGACGACCTGCTGGAGTACCGCCAGCTGATCCTCGCCCAGGTTCGCGAGCGTCGGCCGTTGGCTGAGGTCAGCCGTGCGGTGGACGCGCTGTGTGCCCGTCACGGCTACGAGCCGCGCCACAAGGCCTATCCCTTTCAGGTGCTGGCGCACCGGGTGCTGCCACTGAAGGATGACGGCAAGCCCACGCATCGCAGCGTGATGCGCTTTGGTGTGCGCAGCGTACTGGCCCTGCAGCGCAGCCGCATGGCAGGTCGGCGCGAGGGCTGGTCGCCGCTGTGGAACAGTGGCAGGCACTCGGAGCACGCTCCTACTCCGGGCTTGTGGGCGGTGGAGCCGCACCTGGGCTTTCGCGGCGTCGGTGCCAAATGGGAGGAATTGCTGGTGATCACCGAGAATGACGCCTACTGGTTGGACGACAACGTGCCCCATGTGCGTCGCTGGGGCGAGCGCGGTCTGCTGCAGCAGGCGGAGGTGGCGGCATGAACAGTGTGATGACAATGACGGATGCGCGCACGCTGCGCGTGCAGTCCGGCAATGTTGGTCTGGCCGTGACCTGCCGTGGCGATGCAAACCTGCCGACGGTGGTGTTGGTGCACGGTTATCCCGACAGCAGCGCGGTGTGGGATCAGGTAGTCGCTGAACTGGCCGACGCCTTTCATGTCGTAACCTACGATGTACGCGGCGCCGGCAAATCCGATATTCCCAAACGCACCGAGGATTACCGGCTCGAGCTACTGTCCCAGGACCTGAAAGCGGTAGCCGACGCTGTCTGTCCGGACCGGCCGTTTCATCTGGTGGCCCATGACTGGGGTTCCCTGCAGAGCTGGGAGTCGGTCACCGACCCCGAATTCCAGCAGCGCATTGCTTCCTACACCACGGTCTCCGGTCCCTGTCTCGATCACGCCGGCCACTGGCTGCGCAACCGTCTTCGCCGGCCAACGCCGCGCAATATCAAGCTGGCGCTCAGCCAGCTGCTGCATTCC
>JBFHRT010000632.1:0-1834 GCA_041591575.1 Spongiibacteraceae bacterium | reverse complement strand
CGCCGCAGGCGGGCGCCGGATCGGGGGTGCCCTTTCTTTTGGTTACTTTTCTTTGGGCAAGCAAACGACAGCCTGCTTGCAGGCTGAGCGCCGCTAGCGGCGACCCGAAGGGTGAGGCCGCAGGCCGAATCAAAGTGACTCGCCCGTCAGGGCGAAAGCCTTAAAGGAAGATTTGCCCAACATGGCAGTGACCGGTGGGAGATCGCCGCGTCGCGAAAAACGCTCCTCGCGATGACGGAGTAGCGTCACCTCGACTCAGCTTACGCAGCCCAGGCCAGCGCCACCACCGTAAACATCCCCAGCAGCGACAACGCGCCAATCGCGAAGGCGATGGAGCGCGGCAGCATCAGATTCCCGTAGTAAAAACCCATATGGGCAACGCGACACAACAGATAGACCAGCGCCAGTCCATTGAGCCACTGTGGGTGAGCCGCCGAGTGCATGCCCGCCAGCGCCAGCAGCGCGAAGGCGGCAATGCTCTCGTTGGTGTTGGCGTGGGCGCGAGTGGCGCGAAACAGAAAACCGCCGTCGGCGGCGATGGGATGACCCGGCTTGTGCGCGGCGCGAATGCCCGCAATATCGGCGACCAGCAGCTGCACTAATAGCAGCAGGCCAGCCAGCCCCAGCGCATAAACCGTCAGCGAATAGCTCGCGATAAAGTCCACACTATGTTCCATAGCGATTGTTATTGTTGGTAGCCATTGTGACAGCTGATCAGCGCAAGCGGTAGAATCAAGCACCTCGCAATCCAACGCTGGCCACCGATCGATGACAACTCCCCCCCAGGCCCTGGGCCACTGCCACCCCGCCTTCACCGCGGTGGCCGATCAGTTTGCACAGCTGCTGGCGGAGGAGCCGCTGGCCGGCGCCGGGCTGTGTCTGTATCACCGCGGCGAGCGGGTGCTGGATCTCTGCGGCGGCCTGCGCGACCGCGACGGTGAACTGCCCTGGCAAGCTGACACGCTGGTCAATGTGTTTTCCGCCTCCAAGGCCTTTGTCGCCGCCGCGGTATTGATGCTGGAGCAGCGCGGTCAGCTCAAGCTTGGTGCGCCGGTGGCCGATTACTGGCCCGAGTTTGCGCGCAGCGGCAAGGGCGAGATTCGCATTAAGCAGGTGCTCAACCATACCGCCGGGCTAGCGGCCTTTGGCGACACCATCCCCGACGAGGACCTCTACGACTGGGATGCCATGGTGGCCCACGTGGAAGCGATGGCGCCCAACTGGCCGCCGGGTTCACGCCAGGGCTATCAGGTGTTCAGCTTTGGCTGGATTCTGGGCGAGCTGATTCGCCGCGTCACGGGACAACTGCCGGGGGATTTCATTCGCTCGGCGCTGTGCCAGCCGCTGGGGCTGGATTTTCATATTGGCCTGGACGAGGGCGAGCTGGCGCGGGTAGCCGACGTGGCGCCGATGACTTC
The DNA here is from genome assembly GCA_041591575.1 of Spongiibacteraceae bacterium. Lineage (GTDB taxonomy): Bacteria > Pseudomonadota > Gammaproteobacteria > Pseudomonadales > Spongiibacteraceae > JBFHRT01. Next base: position 416 of record JBFHRT010000632.1, on the reverse strand, counting down.
TCCTGCCGCGCGCACCGCTGCCAGCCAACGACCGCGAGCCAGCGCCGACGACGCTGCCCTGGCGGCACGCGCCTTCAGCAACCCGGCCTCGCTCACCCGCGGCACCAACGGCAGGGCCTGGCGCTGCGCCCAGATTCCCGCCGCCAACGGCCACGGCACAGCCGCCTCGCTGGCAGGGCTGTACCGCGGGCTGATCGGCGGCGAGTTGCTGGATGCAGACCGGCTGCCTTCGCTGTGGACGGTCACCACTTCCAATCTCGATGCCATCACCCTGCTGCCCACCAGCTACAGCCTCGGGCTGCTGCTGGCCCGCCCCGGCGATGCCCTGCAACTGGGCCGTGGCCCGCACTGCTTCGGCCACCCCGGCGCCGGTGGCAGCCTGGGCTTTGCCGACCCCGACGCCGGGCTGGCCTTCG
>JBFHRT010000631.1:0-1835 GCA_041591575.1 Spongiibacteraceae bacterium | reverse complement strand
GTGCTGCTGTTGCAGGCGGCGACGCCGGCGGCGGTGTTCAACTACCTGCTGGCGCTGCAGTTCGACCGCCAGCCGCAGCGGGTGGCGGGGCTGGTGATGGCTTCCACCCTGATCAGCTTTGTCACCATTCCGCTGCTGTTGTTGGCGCTGGGGGTTTGAGGCGAGCGTTGAGTGCTGGCTAGAAAAAGCCCGTGCGTCCCTTGATATCGCGGCTGATGCCGCGCGCGCGCTGGTAGATTTCCTCGACGTTGACGTCGATGCCGGCCTCGACGCGGCGGGAAATCATGGTGACCGGAAAGATAAACTCGCGCTTGCCCGGCACCTCCAGTGCGCGGCTGCGACCGCGCTTGTCGATGTAGATCACCCAGTTGAGGTTTTCCTCGCGCTTGAGCAGGTCGCCCAGCACAAAGCCCATGGCCTGCAGCAGGTCGATCTGGTCGCGGCGTACCAGCTGGCGGTCGAGCATGGTCTGCAGCAGCGTCAGGTCGAAGCGCTGGTCGCCGCTGAACTGTCGGCCGAGGTGGCGACGGGCAATATCGTCGAGGCGACCGCGGGCATCTTCAATATAACGCTGGTCGATGGCCGACAGCGGCTCGGTGCGCCATTCCTGGGCGTGGCTCAGCGGTGCCAGCAGCACCAGCAGGGCGAGGATGACAGAACGCATGAAACTCCCTCCTTGTTTAGGCGCTAGTGTAGCTGACAACGGCCGCGCTTGAGAGTGTTTGCGCCGCCGAACGAACCCATGTTGGCAATATTGCCCTGCGGCGCCGCTGCTAGCCCCTCAATCCCAGTGCTGGCGCGGTCAGGAGCCATTTCCCGCTTGAGCTTGCGCAGTGCGACCAGTACCATTAGCGCCTTGCTGATTTGCGGAGATCTACGATGATTACGGGCAGTATCGTGGCCTTGGTAACGCCAATGGGTGCCGATGGCGCCATTGAGTGGGAGGCCCTGAAGCGCCTTGTTGACTGGCACGTGGAGCAGGGTACCAATGCCATCGTGTCGGTGGGCACCACCGGGGAGTCCGCAACCCTGGATGTCGACGAGCATATTGAGGTCATGCGCCGCAGTGTCGAGTGGGCCGGTGGCCGTATTCCGATTATCGCCGGCACCGGCGGCAACGCCACTTCAGAGGCGATCGAGCTGACCCGTGCGGCCAAAGAGCTGGGTGCCGACGCTTGCCTGCTGGTTGCCCCCTACTACATCAAGCCCACCCAGGAGGGCCTGTACCGCCACTTTCGCGCCATTGCCGAGGCGGTAGACATCCCCCAGTTTCTCTACAACGTGCCGGGCCGCACTGCCTGCGACATCAGTAATGACACCGTGCTGCGCCTGGCGGATATCGACAATATTGTCGGCATCAAGGATGCCACCGGCGATGTCCCCCGCGGCGCCGAGCTGATTGCAGCGCTGAATGGCCGCATGGCGGTCTACTCCGGCGACGATGATACCGCCCTGGAACTGATGCTCGCCGGTGCCAAGGGCAACGTGTCGGTGACCGCCAACGTGGCGCCGGCACTGATGGCGCAGATGTGCGCCGCGGCGGTGGCTGGCGACGAGACTCGCGCGCGCGAGCTCAACGCGCAGATGGCACTGTTGAACCAGCGCCTGTTCCTGGAGTCCAACCCGATTCCCGTGAAGTGGGCGTTGCAGCAGATGGGGTTGATCGGTAGCGGCATCCGCCTGCCCCTGACGCCGCTCAGCGAGTCGGCCCACGAGCCGCTGCGTGAGGCGCTAGTGAAGGCGGGGGCTTTAGCCGCTTAATGGTCGGGAGACCCACGACAATAATGACGATGTTGAGACCAATGACTCTGGGCCTGGCGGCGACGCTGCTGTGC
>JBFHRT010000630.1:0-1837 GCA_041591575.1 Spongiibacteraceae bacterium | reverse complement strand
GGTTACCCCTACGGCTGTTTGGAGCAGACCAGCAGCCGGGCCTATCCGCTGGTAGTGGCCGATGACGAGGTGCAGGCGCGCTTGCAGATGTCACGGGTGGGTAATGTCGAGCGCGCCGACCGCCTGAACCAGGCGATGGTGCGTCTGGCTGGCCTGCAGCTGGCCAGCGGCGGTTTTGGCTTGTGGAGTGACGACTCGCCGGAGGAGCACTGGCTTACCGCCTATGTGGCGGATTTTTTGCTGAACGCGCGGGAACAGGGCTTTCAGGTGCCGGAGGTGCTGCTCAACCGCAGTCTCGATCGCCTGAGCCAGTACCTGACGCGCAGCGGTCATTTTGTTGGCGAGCGCCGCAGTAACAAGCGTAATCACTATGCACTGGCCTACAAGGCCTATGCCGGTTACGTGCTGGCGCGTGTCAACCGCGCGCCATTGGCGGCGCTGCGGCTGCTATACCAGCGTTATGGCGACGAGGCGGCATCGCCACTGCCGCTGGTACAGCTGGGCTTGGCGCTGAAAATGGCCGGCGACCACCCCGGTGCCCAGCAGGCGCTGACCAAGGCCTTCACACTGCAGCGCACAGACGAATACCTGGGCGACTATGGCTCTGAGGTGCGTGATACCGCCTGGGTTATTTACCTGTTGCTCAAACACAGCGAACACACTGACTATGCGCTGGCCCAGAGTTTCGAGCTGGCCAAGCAACTGCGTGGACGCCGCTGGCTGAGTACGCAGGAGCGCAATGCGCTGCTGCTGGCCGGTTTGCGACTGGAGGACCGAGCCGGCGCGCCCTGGCAGGCGCTATTGTCTGTGGCAGGCGGCGAACAAGCGCTGGCACGCAGCGACCGCTGGTATCAGCCCCTGGCCGCAGACACTCTCAGTAGCCCGCTGTCAGTCATCAATCGCGGCGAACAGCCGCTGTATGTGCAGGCACTGGTGAATGGCTATCCCGAGCAGGCGCCGCCACCGAGCTACGACGGTTACCAGATAGACCGTGGTTACTACACGCTCGATGGCGAGCCGGTGACGTTGGAACGGGTGGCGGTGGGCGATCTGCTGCTGGTGCATCTGCAGTTGAGTGCAAAGGAGCCGCATGCCGACACGCTGGTGGTGGACCTGCTGCCGGCAGGGTTTGAGCTGGAAAACCAGAATCTGAAACACGCGATGAAACTGGATGGGCTAAAAATTGATGGCGTCGCCATTGAAGAGCGGCTGCGGCGCTCTGAGCTGAAACACCGCGAGTTTCGCGATGACCGCTACGTGGCGGCGCTGGACTACCGTGGCGGCACCGTCGATTTGTTCTATCTGCTGCGCGCGGTCACGCCGGGTCGCTATCAGGTGCCGCCACCGCTGGTGGAGGATATGTATCAGCCAGAGTATCGCGCGGTGGGCGTGAGTATTGGCGCAGTTGAGATTGTGCCGGCAGAGAAAATCGCTCCGAATACAAAAGCGGAAGACGCAAGAGCGGAGGGCGAGGCGGCGCAGAGTGCCCCCTTGTAAGTAGAGTTGGGTAGGTAGAGCTAGGTAGGTAGAGCTGGGTACGCGGTGCTGGTGCGGCGGAGTATGAACATGCAGACGGGCAATGCACAGCCGGCGAATACGGTGAAGCGCTCGCGACGACGCGCGCTAAAACTGTGCGGCGGCGCGATGCTGGCGCTGCTACTGCTGTTGCTACTGGTACTGGCTGCGCTGGACCAACTCTTTCCGCTGAATCTGCCTGAAGGAGACGCCGACTTCGCCCGGGTGGTGACCGATGCCCGCGGTCAGCCGCTGCGGGTATTCGCCGATGGCAATGGGGTATGGCGCTACCCGGTGACACACCAGCAGGTCTCAGACCGCT
>JBFHRT010000629.1:0-1851 GCA_041591575.1 Spongiibacteraceae bacterium | reverse complement strand
CTCATTTCCAGCAGTGCTGCGCTGAGCGCGGTGCCGGGCGCAACCCGGGGAATCTCTCGCTGGGTGTGCATGACATCGTCGATTTTCAGCAGCAGGCGGCGGCCGAGGGCGCCACCGGGGTGCGAAAAGGCGAAGTCCTCGGCGGTGAAGCCGCGGGCTTCCAGCAGCGCAATAGCCAGCGCGTCGCCCATCACCAGGGTAGTGGTAGTGCTGGAGGTGGGCGCCAGGCCCAGCGGGCAGGCTTCTTCAGCGACGCCGACGTCCAGGTGCACATCGGCGCTCTGGGCTAGCAGCGATTCGGGCTTGCCGGTCATGGCGATCAGCGGCACCGCCAGGCGCTTGAGTAGTGGCAGCAGGGTCACCACCTCGGCGGTGGTGCCGGAGTTGGACAGGGCGATCACCACATCGCCGTGGGTGATCATGCCCATGTCGCCGTGACTGGCTTCGCCGGGATGCACAAAAAAACTGGGGGTGCCGGTGCTGGCCAGGGTGGCCGCCATCTTGTTGCCAATATGGCCGGATTTGCCCATGCCAGTGATGACCACGCGGCCCTCGCAGCGCAGCAGCAGGTCGCAGGCCTGCTCGAAATGGTGATCCAGCCGCTCAAGCAGGTCGCCAACGGCATCGCGCTCCATGGTGACGGTGCGCCGGGCGGAATCGAGGTAAGACGTTTTGCTCATAGGATTGTGCAATTAATACCGAAAAGGGCGGAGGGCTGCTGGATTTTGCCCGATTATCGGGCATTGGGGCGGTATGATAAGTGCCAATGTGAAAAAATAACAGGCTTGAGCGGCGACTGCGGCGCCGTTAATTGCCTTACAATGCGGTCATTACACGGGGTGCGCCGGCACGCGGGTGTCTGCCACCAGTATCTACAGGGGAGTTGTAATCGAATGTTGAAGCGAATGCTGGTAGTGATGGCGGCGCTGCTGCTGAGTGCGGTGGCGCTGGCCGAGCGCGAGGCCGGGGCTGAGGTCAAAGGCCCCTACGCGGTTGTGGCCTCGACCACCGACCGGGTAACCAAGGTGATCGACGAGGCGCGCGGCTATGTCGAGACTGACCCCGAGCGCTTCTATGCCCAGGTGGAGAGCATCATGGACGAAGTGGTGGACTTCCACAGCTTCGCCCGCGGCGTGATGGGCAAATACGGCAGTCGCGGTTACTACAACAGCCTCCAGACCGAGGCCGAGCGCGCCCAGTTTCGCGACCAGGTCACGCGTTTCACCGCCACCTTCAAGAGCCGCCTGATTCGCACCTATGCCAAGGGGCTGCTGGCCTTTAACGGCAACCGCATTGAGGTGCTGCCGCTGAGTGAGGGCGCGGATCTCGAGGGTAGTGTCAATGTCGAGCAGCATATCTACGGCAATGCGCCGCAGCCCTACGTGGTGTTTTACAAGCTGCGCCAGGACAAGGACGGCCAGTGGAAGCTGCGCAATGTCAGTATCGAGGGCATCAACCTGGGTCGCACCTACCAGAGCCAGTTTGCCGCGGCGGTGCAGCGCTACAACGGCGATATTAACCAGGTGATCGACAACTGGTCGGTGGCGCCCCAGGAAGTCCAGGATCTGGCTGACAAGGCCGGCTCTTAAGCGACCAATAACCAGCGGATAGTCTGTCCGCAGCCGGCGGCAGCGCCGCCGGTCATCGCACTCGCCCCGCCGGGCCGCGCTCACGCGGCCTTTCGCCTCGCCATATGGCGACCGATTGCGTACAATTCGCAGCCTGATCACAAGGCCATCACCGGGTTTTCAACATGTTGTCTGAACAAATCAAGGAGAGACTCGAGCGCGAGTTTCCGGGCGCTACCGTCGAGGTCAATAGCGACGGCAGTCACTTCGACGTCGCCATTGT
>JBFHRT010000628.1:0-1856 GCA_041591575.1 Spongiibacteraceae bacterium | reverse complement strand
GCCGAAATGTCTATGCCACTCAGTTCCACCCGGAAGGCGACCGGGAGGAATTCTGCTTGCGCATTGATGTGTATCAGCACCACGGCTATTTTCCCGCGGAGACGGCAGAAGCGCTGAAGGCTCACTTGGCCAGGGAAGAGGCGCCGGTACCCAATGAAATCCTGCGGCGCTTTGTTGAGCGTTACCGCGCCTATTCCGCCGCCGTCGACGCCTAAGTCCTTTCAAGCCGCGCCCAGCAGGTGATCGAGAAAGCGCTGCCCCACCGGCGTCAGATGCTTGCCGCGGGGGTAGAGTGCGCACCAGGAGCGCCGCAGCGGAAAACCGCTGATCGGCAGCGATACCAGCTGCCGCCGCTCCAGTTCGTTGCGGCAGGTGTCCAGCGGCAGCACGGCCACCCCCAGTTTCGCCAGCACCCCGGCCTTCACCGCCTCCAGTGACCCCAACTGGCGACTGCGAGAAAAACGTACGCCCTGCTCCTGGTGGTACTGTTCAAAGATACGGCGGGTGCCGGAACCGACTTCGCGCACCAGCAGCACCTCGTCGGCAAGCTCCAGCAGGCTCATGCTATCGCGGCCGGCAAAGGGATGGTCGGGGCAGGCCACCGCCACCAGCTGGTTTTCGCGGAAGGGGATGAACACCAGGGCACGGTCCTCCGGTACCGCGCCCATCACCACCAGCTCGTCGCGGTTCTCGGCGATACGCCGCAGTGCGCGGGCGTGGTTGACCACCTCCAGCTGTACATCCACCGCGGGGTGGCGGGCGCAGAAGTCGGCGATCAGGGCCGGCATGAAATACTGGGCACTGGACTCGATGGCCACGCTGAGGGTGCCCTGCATCACCCCCTGCAGCTCGGCCAGCTCCATCTCCACCGCCACCAGCCGCTGCTGCATATCGCGCGACGCCCGCTCCAGCACCTCGCCGGCCGGGGTCAGGTACAGGCGCTTGCCCACGTAGTCCAATAGCGGCTCCCCCACCAACTGCTCTAGCTGGCGAATCTGGGCGCTGACTGCAGGCTGAGTGAGCGCTAACTCGTCGGCGGCGCGGGAATAGCTGCGCAGCCGGCACACGGCCTGGTAGATCTCGATCTGGCGCAGGGTGAGGCGGTGTAGGTAGGAGGGTTTCATCAGGACTCGCCGGCAGCCTATCAATGCATATATAAGGAATACCTTATAGTTAATCATACTATTATCAATTTTTCTTTCCAGCCAGCATTCGCTACGGTGGCTGCCGACTTTGACCCTTAGCTGCCAGCAACGGCGGCCAACGTCAGCGGAGACAGGGCATGATCAAAAAGATACTGATCGCCAACCGGGGCGAGATCGCGGTGCGCATTGTGCGCGCCTGCGCGGAGATGGGCATTCGCTCGGTGGCGATCTATACCGAGGCGGATCGCTACGCCCTACACGTCAAGCGCGCTGACGAGGCCCACAGCCTGGGCAGCGACCCGCTGGCGGGCTACCTCAACCCTCACCACATCGTAAACCTGGCGGTGGAATCCGGCTGCGACGCCCTGCACCCCGGCTACGGCTTCCTGTCAGAGAACGCGGAACTGGCGCGGATCTGCGCCCAGCGCGGCATCATTTTTATCGGCCCCTCGGCCGAGGTTATCCAGCGCATGGGTGACAAAACCGAGGCGCGCCAGGCCATGATCGCCGCCGGCGTGCCGGTCACCCCCGGCAGCGAGGGCAACCTCGCCAACCTGGAAGAGGCCCGCGTTGAAGCCGCCCGCATCGGCTACCCGGTGATGCTGAAGGCCACCTCCGGCGGCGGCGGTCGCGGCATCCGCCGCTGCGACAACGAGGAGGAACTCAACCACAACTTCGAGCGAGTGATCTCCGAGGCCACCAAGGCCTTCG
>JBFHRT010000627.1:0-1866 GCA_041591575.1 Spongiibacteraceae bacterium | reverse complement strand
CAAACGCGCCTCGCGATGACGGCAAGGGCCGGCACCACCCTCATACCCCGTCATTGCGAGGAGCCGCAGGCGACGCGGCAATCTCATCGAGGATGGCGAGTATAGAGGAGGATCGCCGCGGCGCAGACAGCGCGCCTCGCGATGACGGTGGTTGGGGGTTTAACAACATGGTACGGCTAAAGCCGTACCTACAGGGGCGCTGTTGCTGTTGGCGTCCGACTTCCGACCTCAGACTTCCGACCGCTGTCCCTCAATGATCCCGACGCTTGGCACCCGGATCGACCAGTTTGACCACTTCCACCGGGTCTTCGTGCTGCAGCGGCTGTTCGCCCAGCCGCGGCTGATTGACCCGGGTGGCGGGCTCCTGCGGCGCGCCCTGGGGAGCGACGTCACTGATGGTGTCCTTGAAACCGCAGCGCACGCACTCGCGCACCTGTTCGCTGTCGCTGATGCGGTACATCACGATCTTGTCCTGCTCCGCGCACTTGGGGCAGACCGCGCCGGCAATAAAACGCTTGGGGCCGTATTGGGTCGCCATCACGCTACCTCCTGGTCAGTATCGATGCCGCAGTGGCGCAGCAGTGCGTCCTTGGAGGGCTCGCGGCCGCGGAAGGCGACGAACTGTTCCATGGCGTCCTCGGCGCCGCCCTGGCTGAGTATGGCCTCGACGAAGCGGCGGCCGGTGTCGGCGTTCATCACGCCCTCCTCCTCAAACAGCGAGAAGGCATCGGCAGACAATACCTCGGCCCACTTGTAGCTGTAGTAGCCCGCGGCATAGCCGCCGGCGAAGATATGGGTGAAACCGTGCTGGAAGCGGTTGAAGGCCGGCAGCGGGTAGGCCGCCACCTCGGCGCGCACGCCATCCAGCAGCTGCTGAATCGCATCGGCGCTGGCCGGCGCCGCGCCGCTGTGCAGCAGCAGGTCGAACAGGGCGAATTCCAGCTGGCGCAGCATCATCAGGCCGGACTGGAAATTCTTGGCCGCCAGCAGTTTGTCCAGCAGCTCGGCGGGCAGCGGTTCGCCGCTCTGGTAATGCCCGGAGATCAGCGGGATGGACTCGCTCTGCCAGCACCAGTTCTCCATAAACTGGCTGGGCAGCTCCACCGCATCCCAGGCGACGCCGTTGATGCCGGACACCGCCAGCACGTCGATGTCGGTGAGCATATGGTGCAGGCCGTGGCCGAACTCGTGGAACAAGGTGGTGACTTCATTGTGGGTGAGCAGCGCCGGGCGCTCGCCGGCGGGCGGCGAGAAGTTGCAGGTGAGAAAGGCCACCGGCTTCTGCAGGCCGGCGCCGACGCGGCGGCGACCGCAGGAGTCGGCCATCCAGGCGCCGCCGCGCTTCTTGTCGCGGGCGTAGAGGTCCAGGTAGCAGCTGGCGATATGCTCGCCGTTTTTCAGCACCCGGTAGCAGTGGGCGTCACTGTGCCACAACTCGGCGTCTTCGTCGGCTGCAAACTCGATGCCGAACAGCTGGCCGGTGACGGCGAAAAAACCCTCGATCACTTTGGCAGCGGGGAAGTAGGGGCGCAGCTGCTCCTGGGAGATGGCGTAGCGCTGCTCGCGCAGGCGCTCGCTGTAGAAGGGCACGTCCCAGGCCTGCAGCTCGTCGCAGCCCTGGGCGGCGGCGAATTCGGCCAGCTCGCGGTATTCGCGCAGCCCCTGCTGGCGGCTGGCCCCAGCCAGCTCGCGCAGGAAATCCAGCACCTGCTGCGGCGACTCCGCCATCTTCGGTGCCAGCGACAGTTCGGCATAACTGGCAAAGCCCAGCAGCTGTGCCAGCTCGGCGCGCAGCTGCACGATCTCCACCATCAGCGGGCCGTTGTCCCACTGGCCGCCCTGGGGTCCCAACTCCGAGGCGCGGGT
>JBFHRT010000626.1:0-1869 GCA_041591575.1 Spongiibacteraceae bacterium | reverse complement strand
CGCCGCCATGCCCGAGCGCACCATCATCCAGTGGGACAAGGAAGACCTGGAAGCGCTGGGGCTGATGAAAGTGGACGTACTCGCCCTGGGCATGCTCAGCGCCATTCGCAAAACCCTGGGCCATATCAGCCACTACCAGGGTCGCGCCTTTCAACTGCAGCACATTCCCGCCGAAGACGCCGCCACCTACGCCATGCTCTGTCGTGCCGACAGCATCGGCGTGTTCCAGATCGAATCGCGGGCGCAAATGACCATGCTGCCGCGACTGGCGCCGCAAACCTTCTACGACCTGGTGGTGCAGATCGCCATCATCCGCCCCGGCCCCATCCAGGGCGGCATGGTCCACCCCTACCTGCGCCGCCGCCAGGGACTGGAACCGGTGCGCTATGAAAACGCCGACATCCAGCGGGTGCTGGAGCGCACCCTGGGCGTGCCCATTTTTCAGGAACAGGTGATTCAACTGGCCATGGTCGCCGCCGGTTTCAGCGGCGGCGAGGCCGACCAGCTGCGCCGCGCCATGGCCAGCTGGGGTCGCAACGGCCACCTCGACCGCTTCCGCGACAAACTGGTCAGCGGCATGCTCGCGCGCGGCTACAGCGAAGACTTCGCCCAGCGCCTGTTCGCGCAGATGCAGGGCTTTGGCGCCTACGGCTTTCCCGAATCCCACTCCGCCAGCTTCGCCTTGCTCGCCTATGCCTCCGCCTGGCTCAAGCGTCACCACAGCGCCGCCTTCTACTGCGGCCTGCTCAACAGCCAGCCCATGGGTTTCTACTCGCCCTCGCAACTGCTGCAGGACGCCCGCCGCCACCGTATTCCGGTGCGCGGCCTGTGCGTCAACCACAGCCATTGGGACTACAACCTGGAACCGCTGCCGCAGCTGGTCGAAGACAGCAATGTCCAGAACGACCAACTCGCACCTGAGCACGCAGCACCCCAGGCCCTGCGCGTGGGCCTGCGCCAGATCAAAGGCTTTAACAAAACCGCCGCCGAGCACCTGCAGCGCGAGCGCGATGCCAACGGCCCCTTTCACTCCAGCGCCGACTTCCTGCGCCGCGTGCCCCTCAACGAAGGCGAGCGCAACGCCCTGATCCGCGCCGACGCTTTCGCCAGCTTCGGCCTGCACCGCCACCAGAGCCAGTGGGAAATCAGCGCCAGCGAAGACACACGCCCACTGTTCGCCGCCGACACGCCGCTGCACGACGGCGTGCAACTGCCCGCCCCCAGTGAAGTGGCCGAAGTGCGCGCCGACTACCAGCACACCGGCCTCAGCCTGCGCCGCCACCCGCTGGCGCTGCTGCGTGAACGCGAGCCCTTCAAACACTGCCGCCGCGCCAACGAACTGCGCCACATCGACGACGGCCGCTTTATCCGCCTCGCCGGCCTGATCACTTGCCGCCAGCGCCCCGGCACCGCATCCGGCGTGCTGTTTCTCACCCTGGAAGACGAAACCGGCAACACCAATGTGGTGGTGTGGCGCGATATTCAACAGCGCTGCCGCCAGGCCATCCTCGGCGGCAAACTGCTGCTGATCAAGGGCACGGTGCAGCGCACCGAAGGCTCAACACAGACCGGGCAAGCACTGCCGCCGGTGGTGCATGTGGTGGCGATGCAGATTGAGGATCTGAGCGAGGCGATGCAGGTGGAGGTGGATTCGCATGATTTTCACTAACACCTGCAGTACGACTTCGCGCCCCGTGATGCAATACTTAGCAGCACCCTCGACAGCGCGCCGAAAATCAAACAGAATCAACCAAATAAGAAACAAACACAACCATTGGAAGGCGGGATATATGTCAGCTTGCGGCGATCAAACACGCCAACTCGCGTATATTCAGCGCTAGGCTTATGAATATCAGATCGAAATCTTGG
>JBFHRT010000625.1:0-1877 GCA_041591575.1 Spongiibacteraceae bacterium | reverse complement strand
GACCACTACCACGCCGCCCGCCGCCTGCTGGAACAGATCGAGCGCATCCGCCCGCTGCAGCTGGGCAGCGTGATCGAATCCATGCTCGCCTGCCAGCGCCAGCTGCGCGCCGTCGAGCAGCAACTAGCTGCGCTGGATCTCAGCGAACACCAGCACCTGGAGGGGGAACTGCAACAGCTGGACCAGCGCTACCGCGAGCTGCGCCAGCAGGAGGGCGAGCTGGCCGAGCGCCACGGCCGCCAGGGCGAGGCGCTGGCGCAGCAGGACAAACTCATCGCGCGCCTGGCCGCGCAGCAGGACGAACTCAACGAGGCGGTGGAAGACGCCGAGGCAGCGCTGCGCGAGGCCGCCGAACACTGCGTGGATGCCGACGCCGAGGCGCTGCTGACAACCCTGGACCAGCGCCTGCAGGACGCCGGTGGCGACATCGACTTTGCCGACGAACAGCGCCGCGCCCAGGACAGCCTCAACGGCCTGGCGCTGGCGCTGGAGCGCGCGGTGCTGGAACACAACGGCCGCGCCCGCCCCGGCGACAGCCTGGTCTATGACACCGGCGTCGAGGCGCTGCACAGCGCCGATTTTTTCCGCCGTATCAACGCACTGCTGGCGCAGCTGGACAACCTGCACAACCGCCTGCGCAACAATGCCCTGCTGGAAAAGCGCGAGCAGCTGGCGGCGCTGCGCGACAGCTTCAACACCGCCTTCGTCAGCAACCTCTGCCACCAGATCTACCAGGCCATCGACGACGGCCGCCGCGCGCTGCGCGATCTCAACGAAGAGTTGCAGCACCACCGCTTCGGCGCCGACCGCGAGCGCTTCGAATTCCAGTGGGACTGGCTGCCGGAATTCAAGGAATACTGGCAGTTCTTCAAGGAAGTGACCGAGGCCCCCAACCTCGGCGACGGCGCCGGCCTGTTCGACGCCGAGCTGTCACCGGCATCCAGTGCGGTGCGCGACAAGCTGCTGACCATGCTGCTGGACGGCGACGAACAGCAGGCCCTGCGCGAACTGGAACGCATCAGCGACTACCGCAACTACCGCAGCTACGACATCCTCAAGCACCCCGAGGGCAAGCCGCCGATACCGCTGTCGCAGTACGGTACCGGCTCCGGCGGCCAGCTGGAAACCCCGGCCTACATCATCCGCGCCGCGGCGGTAACCAGCGCCTTCCGCTTCAACGAGGGCGACAGCCACCTGCGCATGGTCATCGTCGACGAAGCCTTTATGCACATGGACGAAGCGCGCTCGCGGGAAGTGATCGGCTACCTGACCCAGACCCTGGGACTGCAGCTGATCTTCATCATGCCCACCAGCAAATGCGGTCCCTTTATGGATCTGATCAGCAACCAGTTCGTATTCAGCAAACTGCCCTCACCGCAGCCGGTGGGTGAACTCAACACCCGCGTGCTGGTCGACCGCCAGGTACTCAACCGCGAGCGCGTACAGGAACTGTGGGCGCAGCACCGGCGCACCATCCGTCAGCAGGCGATGCTGGATTTTATGGAAGAGGTGAATGCCTGACGCCGGACGGGAGACGGGAGACGCAGAGGCGGTGCGCACAGCGCACCCCAATGCCATTAACTTAGCGACGTAGGTCCGCAAAAGCTTGCGTTGCGGACGTTCGCCGGAAACGCAAAAATGCGCTTATTCCTGCCTACGGCAGAGATCGGCGCCGCAATCGATAAGATGAATATCGCAGGGAGCGCATTAAGTTAATGGCATTGCAGCGCACCCTCCGCGACTCACGAAGCTAGTGTTGTAGGTGCGGCTTCAGCCGCACAATTCTGCTTAACACGAGTCATTGCGAGGAGCTGCTTCACGCCGCGGCGTGAAGCGGTGACGCGGCAATCTCAATCAGAATGGCAGAGAGCCGCGAG
>JBFHRT010000624.1:0-1880 GCA_041591575.1 Spongiibacteraceae bacterium | reverse complement strand
GGGGTCGTCAAACAGCTCGCTCACTGCGGCGGCGATGGCATCGCTGTCCTTTACCGGCACCCGCAGGCAGGCATCGCCCACCACCTCGGGCAGGGCGCCGCCGTCGGTGGAGACCACTGGCGCGCCGCAGGCCATGGCCTCGCCCGCCGGCAGGCCGAATCCCTCGTAAACGGATGGCACCACCACCACTTCAGCCTCGTTGTAGTGACGTACCAACTCTTCGGTACTGATGCCGGTGACGCAGTGCACGCAGTCGCTCAGCCCCAGGCGCTCGATCAGGCGCTCGGTGGAACCGCCGGGCTTGGGTTTGCCCACCATCAGCAGCTCCACATCGGGATAGCGCTGGCGCAGGGTCTTGAGAGCGCGGATCAGGTAGTGGGCGCCCTTGAGCGGCGCATCGGCGGAGACCGTAGCCATCAACCGGCGCGGCTTTTTCTCGACCTCGGGCAGCGGTTTGAACTCGTCGGTGTCGATGCCGCAGTGCACCACATTGAGCCCCGCGGGCTGCATGCCGAAGGCGGCGGCGATGTCCTGCTGCGAGCGTTCGGACACCGTCACCACGTTGTGCAGCTGGCGCGCCACTTTTTTCTGCATGGTGAGAAAGCTGTGCCAACGGCGGATCAGCAGGCGCTGCCAGCCGTTCTTGGCGGCCTTCAGGGCGATATCCAAGTCGCTGGTGATGGGGTGGTGAATGGTGGTGACCAGCGGAAAACGCTGCTGTTGCAGCTTGAGCATGCCCCAGCTCAGGCACTGGTTGTCGTGGATGATGTCGTAGTGGCGGCCGTGGCGCTTGAGGTATTTCAGCGCGCGGCGACCGAAACAGTAGGGCTCGGAAAAGGCGCCGGTGAGCTTGCCGGTCCACTCCAGAATATTGGTCAGCGAGCGCAGGTGGTGCCAGCGCAGGGAGCCGAGACCGTGCTCGTACAAATTGAGCCCCGGCATCTTGATCAATCGCACCCGCGGGTCCAAGTGCGGGTAGGGCTCACCGGAAATCACGTCGACCTGGTGACCGGCCTCCACCAGCGCCTTGCTCAGGTACTTGATGTAGATGCCCTGACCGCCACCGTACGGGTGGCTGCGGTAACCCAGCAGGCAGATCTTCAGCGGGTGGCGGTGCAGGCCCTCGCTGATCGGCACCACCTCGGCGCTCGCGCGCAGGTGCGCGGTTTTAGCTGTCTGTTCCATCGGTTCCCTTCCAAGCCGGGGGTTCTCCCTGGCCCGGCGCAGCGATGGCGCAAGACCTGACATCAAAAAGGCGGATAGCCTGCGGGAGCTATTTGGCTTTGTGAGAGCGCGCAGCTCTGCTTATATGTTGTTGCAAAGACGCAGGATTCTAACCGCAGGGGGGGAGAAAAGCCAGTCGCTATACAGATGGTTAGTAAGCGCACACTCTCGCGCTGCGCGTGTCGCGACAGCACTCGCGCGGCAAAGCTCCGGCCAAGCGCATTGCAATTGTTTAATAATCGACCGATATTGGAGGTGACGCCGTCTCGGGGGCGCAGCCCATGAGCGAGATTCCCATCCCCGACCCTGCCGAAGATTCCAGCATAGTCAGCACTCACTACTGGCACGCGCTGGACGACAGCCGCATCCAGTGCGACATCTGCCCCCGCGCCTGCAAGCTGCACGAAGGCCAGCGGGGAGTGTGTTTCGTGCCCGGCAGAAAAAACGATGAGGTTGTACTCACCAGCTACGGCCGCTCCAGCGGCTTCTACATCGACCCCATCGAGAAAAAGCCCCTCAACCACTTCCTACCCGGCAGCGCAGTGCTATCTTTCGGCACCGCCGGCTGCAACCTGGCCTGCAAGTTCTGCCAGAACTGGGATATCAGCAAATCCCGCGAGATCGACACCCTAACCGGCGCCGCCAGCCCCGAAGCC
>JBFHRT010000623.1:0-1884 GCA_041591575.1 Spongiibacteraceae bacterium | reverse complement strand
GTCGATTGCCAAAGGACTCTGACTGACCACGGCACTAAGCACAGTGGCCATAAATAATACAAACCAGATTAGAAAGAACGTGGTTTGTGCACTGCGGCTTTTTGTGGCGGTGCGGATGCTGAATTGAACGGCCATGTTGATGCCTATTCCTTGGCGCTAATGAGGTAGCAATTGCTTCTCGACACTATACCGGGCGATGCCGGCGACCAACACTCCATCACAAAGTCCAAACCAATAGGCGGGTACAACGCACTTTCTGGAATCTGTACAGTGCTCGCGGTAAAGTGAGCGCTGATTCCGCCACAAGAACAGCACCCCATGACCCGACTCGCACTGCACTGGCAGATTGCCATCGCCATCGGCCTCGCCATTGTTGCCGGCTGGGCCACGGGCACCGAAGCCGCGCTGTTTGGCGTTCACTATGTGTCCATCTACGACTTTGTCGGCACCCTGTTCCTCAACGCGCTGAAGATGATCATCGTACCGCTGGTGATGGCCTCCATCATCAGCGGCATGGCCAATATCGGCGACAGTCGCAATCTCGGCACGCTGGGCGGCAAGACCCTGGGCTTTTATTTCTGCAGCAGCCTGTTCGCCATTCTGGTGGGACTGGTGGCGGTCAACTTGCTGCAGCCCGGCGTGGGCAGCAATCTCGCCGCCAGTATCGGCGGCGACGAATCCCTGACCGAAGTGCTGGCCAAGGTGGAGGGCCGCAGTGCTGGCGATGTGGTGGATGTGTTTATCCGCATGGTGCCCACCAATATTGTCGCCGCTGCCGCCGAGGGGCAGATGCTGGGCATGATCTTTTTCAGCCTGCTGTTCGGCTATTTCCTGGCCCAGAGCGACTCGCCCCACAGTGAGCTGCTGACCAATTTCTGGCTGGGGGTGATGGAGGTGATGACCAGCATCACCATGTGGGTGATGAAGTTTGCCCCCATCGGCGTGTTCGGGCTGGTGGCCAAGACCGTGGCTGTCACCGGCTTCGCCGCCTTCAAGCCGATGCTGCTGTTCTTTGTCACCGTGGTCATCGCGCTGGCCACCCACGCGCTGGTGACGCTGCCGCTGGCACTGCGTTTTATCGGTGGCGTCAGCCCGGCCAAGCACTACCAGGCGATGTCGCCGGCGCTGCTCACCGCCTTCTCCACCGCCTCCAGCTCCGCCACCCTGCCGCTGACCATGGAGTGTGTGGAGCACAGGGCCGGGGTGTCGCAGCGGGTGCGCGGCTTTGTGCTGCCGCTGGGCGCCACGGTGAACATGGATGGCACTGCCCTGTACGAGTGCGTGGCGGCCATTTTTATCGCCCAGGTGTTCGGCCTGGAGCTGAGCTTCGTGCAGCAGTTCACCATCGTCATGGTGGCGCTGATGACCTCCATCGGCGTCGCCGGCATTCCCGCCGCCAGCCTGGTGGCCATCTCCATTATTCTCGGGGTGATCGGTCTGCCGCTGGAGGGCATCGGCCTGCTGATGGTCACCGACCGCGTACTGGACATGATGCGCACCGCCGTCAACGTATTCGGCGACACCTGTGCTACGGTAGTGATAGCCCGCAGCGAGGGCGAGACCACCAAACTGGTGAACTGACATGACGGCCGCCGGCCTCAACTTCTGCAGTGAATGCGGCGTCGCGCTCGACGACGCCGAGGCCGTGCCCGGCCACCGCCGGCGCTGCCGCAACGGCCACCTCAACACCCCTGCCGGGCCCAAGATTCTGGTGGCCTGCTTTATCAACTGCGGCCCGCGGCTGCTGTGGATGCGCCGCGCCAACCAGCCCCGCGCCGGCTTCTGGGCGATTCCCGCCGGCTTTATGGAAAGCGGCGAAACCCTGCGCGAAGCCGCCGCCCGCGAGCTGCGCGAGGAAACCTGCGTCGACATCGACCCCGAGCG
>JBFHRT010000622.1:0-1895 GCA_041591575.1 Spongiibacteraceae bacterium | reverse complement strand
TATCGATCACCTGGAACGCCTGGGCGAACTCAAGCGCATCAGCGCGCCGGTAGACCCCAAGCTGGAAATGACCGAAATCTGCGACCGGGTGCTGCGCGCCGGCGGCCCCGCGCTGCTGTTCGAGAATCCGGTGGGCAGTGATATTCCGGTGTTGGCCAACCTGTTCGGCACCGAGCGCCGGGTCGCCCTGGGCATGGGCCAAAACGACATCAGCGCACTGCGCGAGGTCGGCGAACTGCTGGCCTTCCTGCGCCAGCCTGATCCGCCCAAGGGTCTGCGCGACGCCTGGTCGAAGATGCCGGTGTTCAAGCAGGTGCTGAACATGGGGCCCAAGCTGGTGAGCAAACCGCCCTGCCAGCGGGTGGTGCTGGAGGGCGATGACGTCGACCTCACCAAGCTACCTATCCAGACCTGCTGGCCGGAAGACGCCGCACCGCTGGTCACCTGGCCCTTGGTCGTCACCCGTGGCCCCAACAAGGAGCGGCAGAACCTCGGCATCTACCGTATGCAGCTGCTGGGCCGCAACAAGCTGATCATGCGCTGGCTGTCGCACCGCGGCGGCGCGCTGGACTTCGAGGAGTTCAAGCAGCAGTTTCCCGGCCAGCGCTACCCGGTGGCCGTGGCCCTGGGCGCCGACCCCGCCACCACCCTGGGCGCGGTGACACCAGTGCCCGACACCCTGAGCGAATACGCTTTCGCCGGCCTGCTGCGCGGCGCCAAGACCGAGCTGGCCCAGTGCCTGAGCTGCGATCTGCAGGTGCCGGCCCACGCCGAATTCATCCTCGAGGGATATATCGATCCTGAAGAGATGGCCGACGAGGGCCCCTTTGGCGACCACACCGGCTACTACAACGAGGTGGAGCGCTTCCCGGTGTTCACGGTGACCCATATCAGCCACCGCGAAAATCCCATCTACCACAGCACCTACACCGGCCGGCCGCCGGACGAACCGGCGGTGCTGGGGCTGGCGCTGAACGAAGTGTTCATCCCCATCCTGCAGAAGCAGTTTCCGGAGATCGTCGACTTCTATCTACCGCCGGAGGGCTGCTCCTACCGCCTGGCGGTGGTCACCATGAAGAAGCAGTACCCGGGCCACGCCAAGCGGGTGATGTTCGGCGTGTGGTCCTTTCTGCGCCAATTCATGTACACCAAGTTCGTCATCGTCACCGACGATGACGTCAACGCCCGCGACTGGAACGACGTGATCTGGGCGATGACCACCCGCATGGACCCCAGCCGCGACACCGTGATGGTGGACCACACCCCCATTGACTACCTGGACTTCGCCTCGCCGGTCTCTGGCCTCGGCTCCAAGGTCGGCTTCGACGCCACCAACAAATGGCCGGGCGAGACCGAGCGCGAGTGGGGCAAGCCCATCGCCATGGAAGAGGCGGTGAAAGAGCGGGTGGATGCGATGTGGGAGGATCTTGGCTTGTAGCGCTGAACGCCTGACGGGAGACGGGAGACGCAAAAGCGGTGCGCACGGCGCACCCTACGAATCCCTCTGTATTAGCGTCATTGCGAGGAGCCGAGTCACTGGCTGTTCAGTGACTCGGTGACGCGGCAATCTCGGCCAGGCCGGCAGTGAGCTGATTGAGATCGCCACGTCGCTGAAAAACGCTCCTCGCGATGACGGGAGCACATTCCATCCGCCTCCAGTAGCGCTAATCTCGCCGCGAATCAACTATGAAAGACACCACCCACAGCCAATCCCGTACCGAACCGCGTCAGACATCAGACCTCCGACGTCAGACCGCTATCGACCAAGTGCCGGCCAGGCCGCTCCTGCCGCAACGACCACCTCTGTCGCTCTACATCCATATCCCCTGGTGCGTGCGCAAATGCCCCTACTGCGACTTCAACTCCCACCAGCAGGGTAGCGGCCTGCCGGAAGC
>JBFHRT010000621.1:0-1897 GCA_041591575.1 Spongiibacteraceae bacterium | reverse complement strand
TTGCCAGCGTCAATGTGCTGGGCAGAAGTTCATGAGCAAGCGTCCGTGATCAGTACAGGAGGGCAGCGATGGCTGTGCTGGAATTTGAATTGAATGGTCGCCAGCAGCGGCTAGAGGTCGAGCCAGATACACCACTGTTGTGGGTGATTCGTGAACAGCTGGGCTTGAGTGGCACCAAGTTCGGTTGTGGTATGAGTCTTTGCGGTGCCTGCACGGTGCATTTAGACGGTAACGCCATTCGCAGTTGCACCTACCCGGTGGCCTTGGTACAGGGCAAGCAGGTCACCACTATCGAGGGGCTGGGCAGCGAGGGTGAAGAGCTGCATCCGGTGCAGCAGGCCTGGGTGGAATTCAATGTTCCCCAGTGCGGCTACTGTCAGTCGGGGCAGATTATGTCGGCGGCGGCGCTGCTGGCGGTCAACCCGGCGCCCTCAGAGGCCGAAATCGACACGGCCATGGCTGGCAACATCTGTCGTTGCGGCACCTACCCGCGTATTCGGCGTGCGGTGCAGCGCGCCGCTGAACTGACGGCGCAGCGTGCCACTGAAGCGGTGGTGCAATACCACGAGCCGCAAGCGGGAGGCCGTGCATGAGCGAAAAATTCAAGCTTAGCCGGCGCGATTTCCTTAAAACCGGCGCCGCTGCCAGCGGTGGCCTGCTGCTGGGCGTCAGCCTCAGCGGCTGTGATCAGCCATTTCCCCATGCCAGTGGCACCGACCTGCAGCCCAATGCCTTCCTGCAAGTGACACCCGCGGGGGCGGTGATTCTGCAGCTGCACAAGGTCGAGATGGGGCAGGGCACCTACACCGGTATAAGTACCCTGGTGGCGGAAGAGCTGGACATGAACCCGGGGGATATCAGCGTGGAGCATGCGCATTTCCACCCGGACTTCCGCGACCCGGAAATGCAGATGATGATGACCGGCGCCAGCACCTCGATGAAAACCAGTTTCGAGCCCTTGCGTCAGGCTGCCGCCACCGTGAAGGCGCTGCTGGTGGCGGCCGCCGCCCAGCAGTGGGGCGTGCCAGCTGAAAGCGTGGTACTGCGCGACGGCTTGGTCAGCGGGCCGCAGGGCCGCACCGCCGGTATCGGTGAGCTGGTGGAAACCGCGAGGGGCCTGCCAATTCCGAAGAAAGTGGCGCTAAAAAAGCCTGAGGATTACCGCTTTATCGGCCGCCAGGAAGCGCGCCTGGATGCGCTCGCCAAAGTCACCGGACAGGCCCAGTTCGGCCTGGATGCGACGCTGCCGGGTACCCTGGTGGCGGTCATGCGCCGCTGCCCGCATTTGGGCGGCAAAGTGAAGCGCTTCGACGGCCAGTCTGCTTTGGCCGTTAAAGGCGTTCGCCAGGTGCTGGCGATAAACGGCGGCGTGGCGGTAGTGGCAGACGGCTACTGGGCGGCGCGCAAGGGCGCCGGCCTGGTCGAGGTTGAATGGGACAAGGGGCCACTGGCGGGCGTGTCGTCAGACAGCCTGCTGGCGCACCAGCGCGAACTGGTGCAGCAGTCCGCAAAGAATGTACGCGAGGAAGGGGAGGCTGCGGCGGCCACGGGTGAGCGTATCGATGTGGAGTATCACGTTCCGCACCTGTCGCACTGTCCGATGGAGCCTCCCAATGCGCTGGCCCGGGTCACCGCCGACAAGGTGGAGCTGTGGAGCCGCAGCCAGGTGCCGGACACGGTAGTCGCCATTGTGGCTGCTGCCCTGGAGCGTCCCCGCGAGCAGGTGGTGCTCTACAACCAGTTGCTGGGTGGTGGTTTTGGCCGCCGCTTGATGCCGGACTACGCGGTAGAGGCGGCGTTGATTGCGCGCGAAATGAAGGTGCCGGTGCGGTTGATGTGGAGTCGTGAGGACGACGTGCGCCATGACTACTACCGTCCCAATGCCCTGGTGAATATG
>JBFHRT010000620.1:0-1898 GCA_041591575.1 Spongiibacteraceae bacterium | reverse complement strand
CTAATCGGCACCGGCATCCCCTTCAAGTCTCGCAGTGAGCCGCACATCCCGGCTTATACCCGCAGCCTGGAGGCCGTCGCCAGCCAGACCGCTGGTATCCGCCGCGCCGGCGCCGCCTCGCTGGACTTGGCCTATGTCGCCGCCGGTCGCCTCGACGGCTTCTGGGAAATCGGCCTCAGCCGCTGGGACATCGCCGCCGGCATCTTGCTGATCCGCGAGGCCGGCGGCCTGGTCAGCGACTTCCAGGGTGGCAGCCAGTTCATGGAATCCGGCAATGTCGTCGCTGCCAACCCCAAGTGCCTGAAGGCGCTGCTGCAGACTGTGAAGCCCCACCTGGGGCATCTGGAATAATAGCTAACGAAAGCCAAAACCCGGGGTGCCCGACACCCCGGCAGGGCACGGCAACCACCAGACGTTAATAGCTCGCCACCAACATCAGGTGCGCACGGCGCACCCTACAAGGTTAAGCGCCCAGCAAAGGCGCACCAGCCTCCAACGCCGGGCCTCAGGCGCCGAGTAGAAAGCCACCCCCTCTCGCCCCCTGCAGCCCACCGGTATGCAGCGCCACCACATGACTGCCCGGCTCAAACACCCCCTCCTCCAGCATCTGCAACAGGCCGTATAGCAGTTTGCCGGTATAGATCGGCTCCAGCGGCAGCTTATGCCGCTGCGAAAACCCGGCCACCCAGGACGCCAGCGCTGGCGACACCCGCGCATAACCACCACCGTGATAGCGGTGCTCAATGCGCCAGTTGGCCGCCACCACCCCCATCTCCGACAGCAGCCGCGCCACATCCCGCTCGAGAAACTTTGCCCCCTTGAGGATGGCAACACCCAGCGCCTGCTTGCCAGCCGGTAACTCAAGCGCCAGCCCCGCCGCCACTCCGGCCAGGGTGCCGCCACTACCACAGGCGGTGACTATATGGGAAAAGTCGTGGGAAAAGTCATGGGAAAAATCGTCGCCAAGCTGATAACGGAGTAGCTGCACAATCTGTCGGCACCCCTCGGCGCCGAAGCGATTAGAGCCTCCCTCTGGAATCCAGTAAGCCGCGCCATGCTCAGCCCGCAGTAGCGCCAGAAAATCAGGGTCGGCGCGGCGCCGGTACTCAGCCGCCGTGAGGTAGTGCAGCTTCATCCCCCATCGCTCTGCATCGCGCAGGGTTGGCGTCTCCAGCGGACCGGCCGGCGCCCGAATAAACCCCAACGTCTCCACGCCCTCTTCGAAACCCAGGGCCGCCAGCGCGTGGATATGATTGGAATAGGCCCCACCGAAACTGGCCAGACGGCAATAACCCGCCGACCGCGCCGCGCGCAGGTTAGGCAACAGCTTGAAATATTTATTTCCGGGAGCGCGAGTATCGATACGATCCAAGCGCAGCACAGAAAGCCTCACGCCAGCCCGCGCGGCAACCGGCTCATTCAGCTGCTGCAGCGGTGCCATACCCGCAAGCTCGGCGATTGAACGATCCGGCTTCAAGACTCTTGTGAAACCTCGGCGTCAACTGCCGGCACGCGCCGGTGCTGATCACAGCGATCACTGTCGCCAGCACGGAAAAACTGGGGTTTGAGCACCTTCTGCACCGGCTGACCGCAACACTCACCGCGCTCGTCGCTGGCCCTGCACACAGGCAGCCGGTAGTGCATCAACCATTCGCGATAGTGATCCTCGGCCACTCCACAGCGCTCAGCGACGAAGGCGATCGGATCCTTCACATAATCGGTGATTTCTGCGGGCGCCAGCACCAGGTGCTCGATACCCGGATGATAAGCCACAAAGGTGATGCCGCTGTCGGTCATACGCTTGAGAATCTGACCAGCCTCTGACTGCGTCAGCATCTGGTTCTCGCGGCGCAACTGGGCCAGCTCCTGACGCAGCCGCCCCATCTGCTCATCGCGGT
>JBFHRT010000619.1:0-1899 GCA_041591575.1 Spongiibacteraceae bacterium | reverse complement strand
CGCTACCGGGTAAAAACCTCGCGGCACTTCTTCAATTCGCCCAGCGCGCCTCACAACGAGAAGCTGATCAACGAGGTGCTGGCTGAGACCCTGGAGCGGCTGTTTGCCGACGCCAAGCTGCAGGCTTTTATGCTGCGCTAGCTAGACGCTAGACGCTAGACGCGGGGCGTCGCCGCCCCGCCGGTTGATCAGACTTCGGCCGTTTCCAGACTCTGCAGCAGTTCGGCGTGCTGCTCGGGCTTGAGACGAGGGCCGTAGTCGCTAACCACGGTGGCCGAGGCCAGGCTGGCCAGGCGGCCGGCGTCGGCCCAGTTGCGGCCATTGCTGATGCCGTACAGGAAGGCGCCGGCAAACATATCACCGGCGCCGTTGCTGTCCACCGCCTGCACCGCGTGCGGGGCGATCTCCAGCAGTTGCTCGCCGTCGTATACCAGCGCGCCGCGTGCGCCCAGGGTGACGGCGAAGCACTTGGCCACCGACTTCAGCGCCGCGATGGCCGTGTCCAGGTCGTCGGCCTGGGCCCAGCTCAGTGCCTCGGCCTCGTTGCAGAATAGAAGGTCGACACCGCCGCCCAGCATTTCGGCCAGGCCGTCGCGGAAGTACTCGACAATACCGGGGTCGGAAAAGCTCAGCGAGGTCTTCACGCCGTTGGCTTCGGCAATCTCGCGGGCGCGGATGGCGGCGGCGCGGCCGGTGGGCGAGGTCACCAGGTAGCCTTCCATATACAGGTATTCGGAGTCTTTCAGCGCGGCCTCGTTGAGCTCGGCCACCGACAGCGTCTCGCTGATACCCAGGAAGGTGTTCATGCTGCGCTCGGCATCGGGCGAGATCAGCACCAGGCACTTACCAGTGATGCCCGCTTCGCGCTGGCCGTCGAAATCGGCATCGACGCCGGCGGCGCGCAGGTCGTTAAGGTAGAAGTCGCCGTGGTCATCGGCGGCCACCTTACAGGAGTAGTAAGTGCTGGCGCCGAAGTAGCTGGCGGCAATCACCGAGTTGCAGGCGGAGCCGCCGCTGGCCTGGCTGGCGTGCACCAGGTGGCCCTCTAGCTGGTCCAGCAGCTGCTGCTGCCGCTCGGCATCAACCAGGGTCATCAGCCCTTTGTCGACACCCATCTGTGCCAGTTCGCTGTCAGTGACGTCGATTTCGGTATCGACCAGTGCGGCACCAATGCCGTAGAGCTGGTATTTTTTCATGCTGCCTCGGGTTGCCGTTCTCTTTGGTAAAAAGTTGCCAAAACGCGGCCATTATCCCGGATACATCACGTTTTGCAATGAAGCAGCTGGTAAACTCCCGCGATGCCCAAGAAGACCGCCAAACCCAAATCCTCCACGAACAGCCGCTCCGGCGGCCGCGCCAAGTCACCTTCCAAGCCGCGCTCCCGGGGCGGACCCGGCGGCCGCCGTTTCTACCGGCGGCCGAGCTTCTACCTGAAACTGGGCATGGTCGCCAGCGTGCTGCTGGTGGCCTTTGTGGTCTACTGCGACGCGCGGGTGCGCAGCACCTTTGACAATCTCGCCTGGCAGCAGCCGGCCAAGGTCTACGCGCGGCCGCTGATTCTGGCCGCGGGGGTGGCACTGACGCCCGAGGAGCTGGAGCAGGAGCTGGAGCTGCTGGGTTACCGCAGCGACCCGCGCCTGGCCGAACCCGGCAGCTATCTGCGCCGCGGCGAGTACTTCGGTCTGCACCTGCGCGCCTTCCACTTTGCCGACGGCCCACAGCCGGCACGGCTGGTGAATGTCGATTTTCGCGGCGGCCGCATCGACCGGGTCAGCAGCCTCGCCGGTATGCCCCTGCAGGAGGCGCTGCTGGAACCCGCCACCATCGGCGGCATCTATCCCCAGCTGCGCGAAGACCGGCTGCTGATTCGGCTGGAAGAGACGCCGCGCATGCTGGTGG
>JBFHRT010000618.1:0-1902 GCA_041591575.1 Spongiibacteraceae bacterium | reverse complement strand
TATTCCTGCCATTGAGCAGGTCATGGTGGCGGTGGCAGCAGACGACTACCAATGGCAGAGCTTGCCGCTGTTTGCCGATCCCCGTGTCGCCACCGTGGCTGGTGGTGCCGAGCGCAGCGATTCCGTGCTGGCGGCGCTGCGCCGTTTGCGCGGGGTGGCGGCTGCCGACGACTGGGTGCTGGTCCATGACGCGGCCCGCCCCTGCGTTCCTCCTGAAGATATAGCGAGACTCATTGCCGATCTGCAGGAGCATCCGGTAGGCGGGCTGTTGGCAGCGCCCATGAGCGACACCGTCAAGCGTGCGGCGGGGACAGCCGTGGCAGAGGCGGTAGAAACCGTTGATCGCAGCCAGTTGTGGCGGGCGCTGACCCCACAGATGTTTCGCTACGGCTTGCTGTTTAAAAGCCTCAGCGAGGCTGCAGCGGTCACCGATGAGGCCTCTGCGGTGGAGCAGGCGGGTCTGCGGCCGCTGCTGGTGAAAGGTAGCGCCAGCAATATCAAGATAACCCAGCGCGAGGACCTGGCGCTGGCCGCGCTGATCCTGCAGGCCGCGCAAGACGGCGCAGCAAAAAACGCTCAAGGAGACACGTGATGAGCCGCATTCGCATTGGTCACGGCTACGACGTACATCGCTTTGGCCCCGGTGATCACGTCACTTTGAGCGGTGTGCGCATCAGCTGCGACGCCGGGCTGGTGGCACACTCCGACGGCGACGTGGCCTTGCACGCACTGTGCGATGCGCTGCTGGGTGCGCTGGCGCTGGGTGATATCGGCAAGCACTTTCCCGATACCGACGCTCAGTATGCCGGCGCCGACAGCCGCGAGTTGCTGCGCCAGGTTTACCAGCTGATTCGCCAGCGCGGCTATCGACTGGGAAACGCCGACCTGACCGTGATCGCGCAGAAGCCGCGACTGGCCCCCCATATTGATGCCATGCGTGCCGCGGTTGCCGGGGTGTTGGAATGCGAAGTCGATGACATTGGCGTCAAGGCGACCACTAGTGAGAAGCTGGGTTTCACCGGTCGCAGCGAGGGCATTGCCGCTCACGCCGTTGTCTTGCTGGAGCGCGACTGAGGTGCTGCCGGAGTGGCCCCGCGCCCACGGCGCCGTGTTGGGCAGCGCCATACTCAAACAGTCCCCCGAAGATTTTGTTGTCGAAGAACAGCTGGACATTGAGTTCTCCGGCGAAGGCGAATTCGACTGGCTGTGGGTGGAAAAGGCAGGGCGCACCACTGAACAGGTGGCAAAGGAGTTGGCCCGGCATGCCGGCGTTGGCGGCCGCGATGTTGCCTACGCCGGCCTCAAGGACAAGCAGGCGGTCACGCGCCAGTGGTTCTCGGTGCATTTGCCTGGTAAACCCAGCCCCGACTGGGCGACATTGGCCGCCACGGGGGTGAACGTGCTGCGCAGCCAACGTCACCAGCGCAAGCTACGTCACGGCGCCCACCGCGGCAACCGTTTTTCGTTGTGCTTGCGCGAGGTGGATGCCGAGCCAGCGGCCATCGAGCAGCGCCTGCAGCTCATCGCGCAGCGCGGCGTGCCCAACTATTTTGGCGAGCAGCGCTTTGGCTTTGACGGTGACAATCTCAACAGGGCGCGTGCCTGGCTCAGCGGTCAGGCGAGGGCGCCAAAACGCTTTCAACGCGGTATTTACCTTTCCGCAGCCAGGGCGTGGCTATTTAATCAGCAGTTGGCAGAGCGTGTGGTGCAGGGCTGCTGGGATAAGGCACTGGGCGGTGAGGTGTTCGCACTGGAAGGCAGTAATAGCCAGTTTGCCGACGACGGCGATGCTGCCCTGGCGCAACGCCTTGAGCGGGGCGACATTCATCCCAGCGCCGCGCTGCCCGGCCGCCCCGGCGGCCTGCTGCCACAGGGGGCGGCGGCGGCTTTCGAGCAGCGCGT
>JBFHRT010000617.1:0-1902 GCA_041591575.1 Spongiibacteraceae bacterium | reverse complement strand
GGGTGGTTTTCTATCCGGCGCCTGAGGCCCGGCGTTGGAGGTCGGTGCGCCTTTGTTGGGGGCTTGGTCTTGTAGGGTGTGCCGCGCGCACCTGATGTTGGTGGCGAGCTGTTAGCGTCTGGTGGTTGCCGTGCCCTGCCGGGGTGTCGGGCACCCCGGGTTTTGGCTTTCGTTAGCTTTTACCCCAGGTGCCCGAGGTGGGGCTTTACGGTCTGTAGCAGCGCCTTCAGGCACTTGGGATTGGCGGCGACGACGTTGCCGGATTCCATGAACTGGCTGCCACCCTGGAAGTCGCTGACCAGGCCGCCGGCCTCGCGGATCAGCAGAATGCCGGCGGCGATGTCCCAGCGGCTGAGGCCGATTTCCCAGAAGCCGTCGAGGCGACCGGCAGCGACATAGGCCAAGTCCAGCGAGGCGGCGCCGGCGCGGCGGATACCAGCGGTCTGGCTGGCGACGGCCTCCAGGCTGCGGGTGTAGGCCGGGATGTGCGGCTCACTGCGAGACTTGAAGGGGATGCCGGTGCCGATCAGGCCGCCGTCGAGACCGGTGAGGTTGCTGACGCGGATGCGGCGGCCGTTGAGCTGGGCGCCACGACCACGACTGGCGGTGAATTCCTCGCGGCGGATGGGGTCCAGCACCACGGCGTGCTCAATAACGCCTTTGTGCAGGCAGGCGATGGACACCGCAAAATGAGGGATGCCGTGGATGAAATTGGTGGTGCCGTCCAGTGGGTCGATCACCCACTGGTAGTCGCTGTCGGCGTTGCCAGTCTGGCCGCTCTCTTCGCCAATAAAGCCGTGGTCCGGGTGGGCTTTCTTGAGGTGGTAGATCACCTCTTTCTCAGCCTGTCGGTCCACTTCGGTGACGAAGTCATTGCGCCCCTTCTTTTCCACCCGGATCAGGTCCAGTTGTTCGGTGGCGCGGGCAATGGAGTCGCCCGCCTTGCGCGCGGCGCGAAGCGCGATGGTCAGCATCGGTTGCATGTGAAAGAGCCTTGGAAAAGTCCAGCAGAGGCGGGCGATTATAGCAGACTGCGAGGCCGCGGGGTGAGGCGCGTTCACATTGTTTCACGGGGGCGATGCTGATAAACTGGCCCCCCATCTCACAGGGGCATTGAATAGCTTCGTTCTTGCGCCTCTCACCCTCACATATAGCTCGGTAATAGGTTGGATATGGCGCGTTTTGTATTCGTCACCGGTGGTGTTGTTTCATCCCTGGGCAAGGGCATTGCCTCGGCCTCGCTCGGGGCCATTCTGGAGGCGCGCGGCCTCAAAGTCACCGTACTCAAGCTGGACCCCTACATTAACGTTGACCCGGGCACCATGAGCCCGTTTCAGCACGGTGAAGTCTTCGTTACCGAAGACGGCGCCGAGACCGACCTGGACCTGGGGCACTACGAGCGCTTCCTGCGTTCCAAGATGAGCAAACGCAACAACTTCACCACCGGTCGCGTCTATGAAACCGTGCTGCGCAAGGAGCGCCGCGGTGACTACCTGGGCGGCACGGTACAGGTCATTCCCCATATCACTGACGAGATCAAGCGCCGCGTCATGCTTGGCGCCGGCGATGCGGATATTGCCATCGTCGAGATCGGCGGCACCGTGGGCGACATCGAGGGGCTGCCGTTCTTCGAGGCAGCTCGTCAGCTCAAGGTAGAGCTCGGCGCCAGCCAGGCCATGCTGATGCACCTGACCCTGGTGCCCTATATTGCCACCGCCGGCGAAACCAAGACCAAGCCCACCCAGCACTCGGTAAAAGAGCTGCGCTCCATCGGTCTGCAGCCGGACATCCTGCTGTGCCGCTCTGATCACGAGATCGACGAGAGCTCGCGCCACAAGATTGCACTGTTTACCAACGTCGAGAAGCGCGCGGTTATACCGCTGCCGGATGTGGACTCGCTGT
>JBFHRT010000616.1:0-1905 GCA_041591575.1 Spongiibacteraceae bacterium | reverse complement strand
GCTGGTGGCGGAACTGACGCGGCTGGATTACCCGGTGTGGGACCTCACCGATAACGAGGTCGCCAAGCTGCACATCCGCCACATGGTGGGCGGCCACGCGCCGGCCTCGGTGGCCGACGAGCTGCTGTACCGCTTCGAGTTTCCCGAGCGCCCGGGCGCGCTGCTCAACTTCCTCACCAAGCTGGGCCAGCGCTGGAACATCTCCCTGTTCCACTACCGCAACCACGGCGCCGCCTACGGCCGCGTGCTGGTGGGGCTGCAGGTGGACAAGGGCGAGCGCCGGCAGGTGGAGGCTTTCCTCGACAAGCTCAACTACCGCTACAGCGAAGAGACGGCGAATCCGGCGTATCAGCATTTTTTGAGTTAAAGGGAAGTCGCAGGACGCTTTACGGGAGACGGAAGACGCTGACAAGCGAGACGCAGCCGCGGCAATCTCAACCAGTGTGGCAGTGAGTTGATAGAGATCGCCGCGTCCCGCCGCGCTGCGCTCGCGGCTAAGGGCTGGAAGTGCTCCTCGCGATGACGCAGCTGTAGGTGCGGATTTATCCGCACATTTCCACGTAATGTTCAGCGAAGGCGTTGCTGAATCGAGGAGTTTGCAGGTGTCGGTAAGCTGCCTGCCCTGTAGGTTTCGCCCTGCCGGGCGAGTCACTTTTCTTTGCTTGCCCAAAGCAAAGTAACCAAAAGAAAGGGCACCCCCAATCCGGCGCCCGCCTGCGGCGGGTCCCCTGCGATGCTCGGTCAGCAAAGGGCGCTGCGCAACTCGACCAAAATCGCTACGCGATTTTTGGGACTCAAACAGTGCTCGCGCTTATCCTTTGCTGACCTGCGCTTCTCGGCGCCTCCCAGGGGGCCCCAAAAGCGGTGCCGCCCCAAGTCTTCCCAATAACACCGTCATCGCGAGGAGCGTAGCGACGTGGCGATCCCCATCGGCTCACTGCCACTCTGGCCGAGATTGCCGCGTCACCGCGCCGCAATAGCGCGGCACGGCTCCTCGCAATGACTGAGCTAGAGGTTGCCGTTTGTAGGGTGCGCTGCGCGCACCGCCTGGGCCTGCAAATGCGATCGCTACCCGCGTTCCTTAACCGGCCCCGCCAATCCAATCACCTCCCGCTCGGTGGCAATCCCATGCAGCGGTATATCCCAGGGCTCCACCGGCAGCCGCGCCACTTCCTGGCAGCTGTGGGCTAGCCCGATCAGACGCAGCGGGCGCAGGGCGCCGCGGCGACCGCGGATAAAGCTGAAGCTGCGGTCGTAGAAGCCGCCGCCCATGCCCAGGCGGCGGCCGCCGCGGTCGAAGCCCACCAGCGGCATCAGCACCAGGTCCAGCAGCCAGGGCGGGCAGTGGGCCGGTCGCCGTGAGGCCGGTTCGGGTATGCCGAAGTGGTTGCGGCGAAGGGTCTGGCCCGGGCGGTAGCGCTGGAACTGCATGTGGTCGCGTAGCAGCACCGGCAGGTAGCACTCCTTGCCCATGCGCGCGGCGCGGCGCAGCAGTCGCGCTGGAGAAATTTCTCCGTCGCCGGCGCAGTAGAAGGCGATGCGGCGCGCGCGCACAAAGGCCGGATGGCGCGCCAGCTGCCGCTCTAATAACGCCTCGGCGCGCCGCTGCTGGGCGGGGCTCAGCGCGCGCCGTGCCCGACGCAGTTGTCGGCGCAGGCTTGGTTTGTCGGCGATGGATTCAGGGCTGTGCATGGCCGCTGTTTTAGCGCAATGGCCGCCAAAAAGAAACGGGAATTGGGTAAAGAAAATGAGGGAGGAGAGATGAAGCCCCGAGGCACCGCCGGTCGCATGGCCCTTGAACCCTATGGTTCAAGGTGGAGGTCTGCGCAGGTGTATCAGGCTTTCCGTCGCGCGGACATGCACAACAACACCGTGTGTAAACCCCCTGGGTGGTAAGCATCGGCT
>JBFHRT010000615.1:0-1905 GCA_041591575.1 Spongiibacteraceae bacterium | reverse complement strand
GGTTACAAGGGCGACGGCCTGCGCACCTATGCCGACAAGGCCGCGGCGCTGGTGGGTGGCGAGCGCGAGCTGGTCCGCGGCAAGGGCGGCGCGCAGCTGGCCATTATTCGCAAGAGCACACAGCCTGCCGAGTCGCTGGATGATAGCGACTACCGGACTTTGCGCAATATTGCGCCGGCGGAGCTGCCAGCGCTGTACAGCAAGCCCGGCGTGTTCGGCTGGCAGAAAATTGACCAGGGCAGCGCGTTGCTGGTGCAGCAACTGCCGGCTTTTTTCGAGGGCTTTGCGCAGCCGCCGCAGCAGGTGCTGGATCTGGGCTGCGGCTATGGCTATATCACGGTGATGGCACACGCGCTGCTGCCGGCGGCGCGCTATATCGCCACCGACAACAACGCCGCGGCGGTGGCCGCCTGCCAGCGCAATTTTGCCGAGCACGATATTGCCGGCGAGGTACAGCTGGCCGACGCCGGCGATGGCATAGCAGCGCGGGTGGAAGTGCTACTGTGCAACCCGCCGTTTCACCGCGGCTTTGATATCCACGGCGACCTCACCGAGCACTTCCTGCGAGCCGCCCGCCGCCTGCTGGCGCCGCGCGGGCAAGCGCTGTTCGTGGTCAATCAGTTTATTGCGCTGGAGCGCAAAGCCGAGGGGCTGTTTGGCAGCGTGGAAAAACTGGCCGAGGGCGGTGGCTTTAAGGTGCTGCGCCTGGCTGTCTAGCGTTGCTGCTGAGTCGTGGCGGTGGAGCGGGCTGTATAAGGACTCACGCGTAGCTGTTAAGTGCCAGATTCCCCTGGATCCCGGATCGCAAAAAACGCGTCCGGGATGACGACGTCATGACGTTCTTGTTACCCAGTCATACCGGCGCACGCCGGTATCCAGGGGGTGGGGCTCGAGGTTGAGGCGCATCTGCGGTTACGCGCTCCCTATAGCAGTTTCGCCACCGCCGCTTCCAGCTTCTCCGGCGGTGTCATCGGCGCAAAGCGTTCCACCACGCGGCCGTCGCGATCGACCAGAAACTTGGTGAAGTTCCACTTGATCTTGGTCGAACCCATCAGCCCCGGCGCCTCCTTTTTCAGGTGCTGGTACAGGGGCAGGGTGCCGCTGCCGTTGACCTCGATCTTGCCGTGCATGGGAAAGCTAACGCCGTAGTTCAGCTGGCAGAACTCCACAATCTCGTCGTTGCTGCCGGGGTCCTGGTTGCCGAACTGGTTGCAGGGAAAACCGAGGATTTCCAGGCCCTTGTCCTTGTATTTCTGGTAGAGTTTTTCCAGGCCCTCAAACTGGGGGGTGAAACCACATTTGCTGGCGGTATTGACCACCAGCAGTACCTTGCCTCGGTAACTGTCCAGACTGGTGGTTTCGCCTTTGGGGGTGGGGGCCTCGAACTCGTAGATGCTGGCCATGATCTGCTCCAATTTGCCGTTATTTGGCAATTATTCTGCTCCCTCTGACGTGAATTGCAAGAGCTCGCCGCGGCTGTCCCCCGCGCCGGTTGGAAGCCCCAGACTGTGAGGGGGCGCATTGGCGGCGGCGGCAGCTGCCCGATACAATAGCGGATGTTTTGCCGGGGCATCGCTGACTTCCGGCGGTATTGGAGGTATGTCCATGCAGTGGCTTCGGTCGCGCCGGCTCAACTACCTGTTGGCCGGTACGTGCATCTATTTTCTGCTCTTTTCCCTGTTGCGCCTGGTGTTTTTGTTCGGCTATTCCGCCGTTGATCCCCTGGCGGCCGTTGAGGTGAGCGGGGAAGCCCGCGAGGCGCTGTGGCGCACGCTCGGTGTGGGTTTTCGCTTTGACCTGCGTCTCGCCATTCTGCTGATGTTGCCGTTGGCGGCACTGGCCTATCTGCCGCGCTTCAACCTGCTGCGCACCGCTGGTCTGCGCTGGCTGGGGCGGGACTATTTG
>JBFHRT010000614.1:0-1906 GCA_041591575.1 Spongiibacteraceae bacterium | reverse complement strand
CCCTGCCACCCTGGCGGAGATTGCCGCGTCCCCGAACCGCTGAAAGGCGCGGTTCGGCTCCTCGCAATGACGGAGCTATTAGATAGCGCGGCGCTCGTCGCTACCCCGTCATCGCGAGGAGTGTAGCGACGCGGCGATCTTCCTGAAGATTCTGCCACCCTGGCGGAGATTGCCGCGTCCCCGAACCGCTGAGCGGCGCGGTTCGGCTCCTCGCAATGACGGAGCTATTAGATAGCGCGGTGCTTGTCTTTACCCCGTCATCGCGAGGAGCGCAGCGACGCGGCGATCTCCCCGAAGACCCTGCCACCCTGATTGAGATTGCCGCGTCATCCCGCCGCAAAAGCGCGGCTGGGTTCCTCGCAATGACGCTATCCTAACTAGCACTTGCTAGTGCCCCGGTAAAAACAAAAAAGCCCGCCAAAAGGCGGGCAATCAGGAAGGAAAGCAATCAGCAGGCGCGGCGGCTCAGACGTACTGCGCTGTCAATACCTTGTCGCCCTCGTGCCAGTCGAGCACGCCAAAGGTGGTGTACTTTTCTTTCTGCGACTCGTGGAACTGCCACAAGCAGCAGAGACTGAAGTCATTGTCGATCAGCACGTCGCGGCTGGTGTATTTCACCGCCTCGCCGTAGAAGTGCTGTACGCCGTAGAGATAGCGGCCGTAGGCGATGCCGTTGCCGAATACGTCCGGGCCGTGGAACTGGTGGTGGTTCTCGTAGCGCGAGCGCTCGTAGGAGAACTGGCGGTTGATCACGCCCTCGATGGTCACGTCCATGCGTGCGCGCAGCAGGGTGATGGGTGTGTAGCGGATGGTCACCTGGTTGGTGCCCAGCTTTTGCTGGTTCTCATCGTACACTTCCATCTCGCCGCTCCAGCTGCCGCTGTGCTTCTGCGGCAGTACGAAGGGCTTTTTGCCACGGCTTTTTTCCGCTTCCAGGAATTCCGCCACCATTTTCTGGGTGTCGGGGTTGCTGTCGTGGTCGTGGGTCTGCACATACAGGCCGTTGAACACCGCAATCAGGGTGTCGGCCTCGTATAGCTGGGAGGAGTAGACCTGGATATTGCGCTCGGGCACCACGTGGTTGATGGTGCGCAGGTTGGTGTTCCAACCCGGCGAGAAGTAGTTGGAGTCTACCAGCGGGCCGAAGGGGCGGCCGGAGCCGACGAAGTCGGGACCGGTGTAGATGCGGTCCTGGTCGCTGTCGATGACGCCGAATTCAAATTCGCCGCACTCGAAGCGGTTGGCCAGCGGGCCGACGGCGTTGAAATCGGTCTTCATCCAGTAGGTGGTGCGGCCGTCCTCGAACACGCTGGCGCGGGTGACCTTGTTGACGCCGACGTGGGTGCCGTCAGGCTCGAACACCGAGGGGTAGCCGTGCCACTCGCCGGCGATGCTCTTCTGCCATTCGCTGGGTTGCTTGTCGCTCATGATGGAATCCTTCTTCGCGTGGTTCGTTATTTGCGCTCGTGTTGGGCAATCATGGGACTGCCTGCGTCGAGCCATGTGTTGAGCTGCCGCTGTGCTGCGCTGTCTTCGCGCACGCTGGCGTCGATGAACAGGCCGATCAGCTCGCCGAAAAAGTCGCGCAGCGCGTCGCCGTCGTGGGTGGCCTCCCAGTCCAGGAAGGGGCGGCCGGTGCAGCCGTCGTCCGGGGCCAGGAAGCAGAAGTGGTTGGCACCCTCCACCAGCACCAGGTGACTGTCGCCGCGCGCGCTCTGCAGCGCCTCGCGGAAGGTGCGCTCAATGCGCACGGTCGGGGTGCTGTCGGTATCGTCGCCGTAGCGATGGCTGCTGGCGGCAATGACGCCGTCGCGGGTGCCGCCCATGATCAGGCAGGGCAGCTGCGACGGCAGCGCCAGCAGGGTGTCTTCGGCAAAGCCCAGGGCGGTGGAGGCGCCGCTGTGGG
>JBFHRT010000613.1:0-1907 GCA_041591575.1 Spongiibacteraceae bacterium | reverse complement strand
GCGACAGCGACCAGGCGCTGGATGTGACCTGTGTCGACGCTTTCTGCGAGCGCATTGATCAGGCGCGGGCGATGGTGCTGCCGGGCGTTGGCCATCTGCCGATGCTGGAAGTGCCGGCATTGACGGCCCGCGTTCTGGGTGATTTTTGGCAAAGTGCGAAAGAGTGAGTAGGGTTATGTCTAGAAAAAGCAATACCAGTAAGCTGCCGCAGCAGCCGCACGATGTTGCCATTATTGGCGCAGGTTTTGGCGGCGTCGGTCTGGCCATTCGCATGCAGCAGGAAGGCCTGCAAAACTTTGTGATCTACGAGCAGGCCAGTGACGTCGGCGGCGTGTGGCGCGACAACCGCTACCCGGGCGCTGCTTGCGATGTGCCTTCCTACTTGTATTCCTTTTCCTTCGAGCCCAATCCCGATTGGGGGCGCACCTACGGCCCGCAGGCTGAAATCCACGACTACGTGCGTTACTGCACCGACAAGCACAATCTGTGGCCGAAGATTCAGTTCAATGCCTCGGTCAGTGCACTGCACTTCGACGAACACAAAGCCCTGTGGAATATCAGTTTTGCCGACGGCAGCACGCGCCAGGCGCGCTCAGTGGTGTTGGCTATCGGTGCTTTGAATATTCCCCAATACCCGAACATCGAAGGCCTGGACAGCTTTGCCGGCAAGGTGATGCACACCGCGGAGTGGGATACCGACTATGACGTCACCGACAAGCGGGTAGCGGTGATCGGCACCGGCGCCAGTGCCATTCAGGTGGTGCCGTCCATTCAGCCGAAGGTGAAATCGCTGGCGCTGTTCCAGCGCACGCCGCCCTGGGTGATGCCGAAGTTCGATCGCCCGGTGGGCGAGGGCACCAAACGCTGGTTCCGCCGCCTGCCGATCCTGCAGGCACTGGTTCGCCGTCTGCAGTACGTACTGGCAGAGAGCGTGGTGCCGGCCTTTATGTGGGACAGCTGGCTCACCCGCGTTGGCGAGTGGGCCGGCCGCCGCTACCTTTATAAAGTGGTGCAGGACCCCACACTGCGTGAAAAGCTGTTGCCGCGTTATTCCATCGGCTGCAAGCGCGTGCTGCTGTCGGATGATTATCTGCCGGCGCTGACCCGCGACAATGTCGATGTGGTCACCGACGGCATCGAGCGCATCGAGGAGAACGCAGTTGTCACCCGTGATGGCACGCGCCACGAGGTGGACGCCGTCGTACTGGCCACGGGCTTCAAGGTGCCGGTGGCGGGCGCGCCGATGGAGGTCATTGGGCTGGGCGGCCGCAATCTCAACGATGACTGGGCGCGAGGCGTCGAAGCCTACAAGGGCGTGGCGGTCAGCGGCTATCCCAACCTGATGTACGTGATGGGCCCCAACACCGGCCCGGGCAATACCTCGGTAATTTTCTATATCGAGTCGCAGATCCGCTACATTCTGCAGTACCTGAAAACACTGCGCGGTCGCGATAATGGTTACCTTGATATCAAGCCGGAGGTGCAGCAGCGCTTCAATGAAGAGCTGCAGCGCAAGTTTGAGGGCACCACCTGGACCTCGGGCTGTAACAGCTGGTACCTGAACGAAGATGGCAAGAACACCACCCTGTGGCCGGCGTTCTCCTGGCAATACCGCCTGACGACGCGCCACTTCGCTTTCAGTGATTACCGCTGCGTGCAGGCCAGCCAGCCGAGCGCGGAAGTCCTCACCGACGAACCTGCAGCCGTTGCTGCCAACTGATCCGGGAGGTTTCGGGTGAAGAATCTGCATAATAAAGTGTTTGCGGTCACCGGTGCCGGCTCCGGCATCGGTCGGGCTCTGGTGACTCAACTGCTCAACGAGGGCGCGCGCGTTGCGGCGTCGGATATCAACGACGAAGCCTTGCAAGCCCTGCGCCCGCTGGCCGACGTGCGGCAACTGCAGCTGT
>JBFHRT010000612.1:0-1916 GCA_041591575.1 Spongiibacteraceae bacterium | reverse complement strand
GCCCAGGGTTTCCAGAGGTAGTCGGCCGGATTGGGCCGGCGGGTGCGCAGCCGGTATTTGACGGTAAAACCGGGCCAGTTGTTGGTGTTTTTGCCGGCCTCGGTTTTGTACCAGCTGTGGCAATCGGTCTGCCACACGGTGTTTTCCAGTTGGCGCTGCAGAGCATTGTTATAGCGGCGTTGCACCTCCGCGCGCACATCCAGGTAGCGATAGCGCTTGTCGCGCAGCGGCGTTAAACAGCGCAGGATATAGCGCACCTGCGACTCAATCATAAACACAATGGAATTGTGGGCCAGGTTGGTATTGGGACCGTAGAGCAAAAACAAATTGGGAAAGCCGTTCACCGAGATGCCCTTGTAGGCCTCGGCGCCGTCCTGCCACTCCTGCTGTAACTCGCGGCCATCGAGACCGGTGATGCGCATCGGCGCCAGAAAATCCGTGGCCTTGAAACCGGTGCCGAACACAATGGCATCCACCTCGCGGCGTTTGCCGCTGGCGGTGACAATGCTCTGCCCCTCGATTTTTTCGATAGCGTCGGTCACCACCTCGACATGGGGCTGGTTCAGCGCCGGGTAGTAGTCATTGGCAATCAGCACGCGCTTGCAACCGATGGGATAGTCCGGCGTCAAACGCTGGCGCAGCGCCGGGTCGCGCACCTGCCTGCGCAGATGACGCTTTGCCAGCCACTCGAACAGCGGCATCATCAGCGCGCCGCCGACAAAGGCCAGCGCCCGCAACTCGATGCGGCAATAGATATACAGCCGGTAGAGACGGTCATAACCGGGAAAGTGCTTGAACAGCCACTGCTCGACGCGGCCAAAGCGGCGGTCGCGCTTGGGAATCACCCAGGGTGCCGAGCGCTGGTACAGCTGCAAATGCGCCACCTGTTCTGCCAGCGGCGGCACGAACTGGATGGCGCTGGCGCCGGTGCCGATGACCGCCACGCGCTTGCCGCGCAGATCGCAGCTTTTATCCCAGCGCGCGGAGTGAAACTGGGTGCCACTGAAGTCACTGAGTCCGGGAATATCGGGCACTGTCGGCCGGTTGAGCTGGCCGCAAGCAGAGATCAGGGCGCGCGCGCGAAAGCGCTCGCCGTTGCTGCCGCGCAAACACCACTCGCCCGCGTGCTCGTCAAACTCAGCCTCACTCAGCTCGGTGTTAAAACGGATATGGGGCAGGATGCCGAAGTCGCGGGCACACTGGCGCAGGTAATCGTGAATCTCGTCCTGCAGACCGTACTTGCGCGACCAGTCGTGCTTGGGCGCAAAGGAAAAAGAGTACAGGTGCGACTGCACATCGCAGGCGGCGCCGGGGTAATGGTTGTCGCGCCAGGTACCCCCCACGTCGTCGGCTTTTTCCAGCACCACAAAATCGTCGATACCGGCCTGCTTGAGGCGAATGGCCATGCACAGGCCACCGAAACCACTGCCGACAATGGCGGCAAAAAAAGGCTGTTCGCTGGCCGGGTGACGCTGACTCATAAGCGGTTTCCATTCTGGGCGACCAGTCCAGCATAACGCGGCCCATGCGGCGGCAACAGCCACCGCCTGAGCAGTTCGGCAGCTATTGATAACAACCGGCGCCGCAGGACCTTTTGCCACGTCACACGGCTTGGCGCGCTCGGCGCAGCCCAATGCCATTAACTTAGCGACGTAGCTCCGTGTGAGCTTGCGTCAGCGAGTGCTGTGACCGTGCGGACATTCGCCGGAAACGCTAAAAAGCGCTTATTCCGGCCTACCACTGATAACAGACGGCGCCGCAGGATCCCTTGCCACGTCGCACAGCGTTTGCCGCGTCACGCAGCTAGGTGCGCACGGCGCACCCTACGATGGCGTATCGCGCTTTACGCCCGCGCCTGTTTCAGTACCTGCATGGCGGTCTGGCCGAACCAGGGGCGCTGGTCGTAGCGATCCAGT
>JBFHRT010000611.1:0-1920 GCA_041591575.1 Spongiibacteraceae bacterium | reverse complement strand
GCTGCTGCTGCACTGCGTGGTGCTGATGATCGGCGGCCACTACACCTACGCCGAGGTACCGGCCTTTGATTGGCTATCTGAGCAGATGGGCTGGCAGCGCAATAACTTCGACAAGCTGGGACATTTCCTGCAGGGCTTTGTCCCGGCACTGGTAGCGCGCGAGGTACTGATCCGCTTCGAGGTGCTGCGCAAGCCCGCCTGGCTGCCACCAATAGTGGCCTGCTTCGCCCTCGCGGTGAGCGCATTCTATGAACTGATCGAGTGGTGGGCGGCACTGGTGAGTGAGCAGGCGGCAGAAGCTTTTCTTGGCACTCAGGGTTATGTCTGGGATACCCAGTCCGACATGCTGATGGCCTTAATCGGCGCGCTGACGGCGCTAGCAATGCTGAGCCGCCGCCACAACCGACAGCTGGCGGCCTTGAGCACACAGCCCTAAGCTAGCCCGCCACCCTCAGTCATCAGCTCTCGTTGTCCCACCCCGGCAACAGTTACGGCGGTAACCCTAGCCGCCGTGAGAAGCGAGTCAATCATCGGCTTAAAAACAGCACACAGACTCTTCGAAGCCCCTGACAGGCGACGCGGCTCAACGAGATCGCCGCGCCGTATACTACGCTCCTTGCGATGACGCAGCCTTCGTCCGCCTACCCTATCAATGTCAGCGCAAGGAGCCGATGCGTCGGCTCTCGACGGTGGGGTACCCCCGCCAGTAGCGGTGCGCAAGGGAAATCGCCGCTAAAATAAACCAGGTTGTGATGGGAGCTAAACCGTCGCCGGCAAACATCAACAGCAGACAGCCGCCGTCGACAACCCGGCCTTTAGCCGCCCGCGGGGCGGGGTATCCAGTCCTCGGACATCAGGCCGACTCCCATTGCCATGCTATCAATAACACATCCACCCTGGCAGCACGGCCCAGCCCGTGTTTAAATCAGTTGAACTATTTTGTAAACGAGCCGACCGATGATACCTCTGATCCGCAGCCTGCTCAGCGCCACGCTCTTTGCATTACTCAGCGCCTGCGCCGCGCAACCCAGCCACAACACCCCCTTTATTGCCAACGGCATCGAGGCCGGCGCCACCGTTCCCGCCGGCGCGGTGCTGCAGCGGCGCATTCTGCTGCTGGGCGACGCCGGGGCCTCCACGCTGGAGCCCTGGCAAGCCAGCCTGGCGCGCAGCGCCGAACGCGCTGCGCTGGCGCCGGACAAGACCACCGTGCTGCTGCTGGGCGACAACATTTACTACCGGGGCTTTCCGCGCAAGGACGACGACCAGGCGGAGTACACCGAGAAGCAGCGCGCATTGATCCAGCGCCTGGATGCGCAGCTGCGCATTGCCGAGGCCAGCGGCGCCGAGCTGTATGTACTGCCCGGCAATCACGACTGGTATGCGGAACAGGTAGACGACCAGGCCAACTACGTGGAGGACTACGGTCGCCAGCGCGAACTGAACGTTCACTTTGAGCCCTATGAATCCGGCCAGCCGCCGTTGCCCGAGGTGATTCACCGCGACGGTATCAGTATCGTGTTTCTCGACAGCATGTGGATGATTCAGGGCGAAGACAGCGACGTGGAACTCGCGGCGCAGCGGCTGCGCGAGCTGCTGCGCGAAACCCGCCAGCAACACCCCGACAATCTGGTTCTGCTCAGCGCCCACCACCCGCTGGAAACCATGGGGCCGCATGGCAAGTATTTTTCCAGTTCCGGCTATCGCTTCACGGTGTGGCTGATCGGCCTGTTCACCGACATTGATGCCCAGGACTTGCCGCACCCACGCTACACACGTATGACCGACGCCATCCGCGAGGTACTGGCCGACTGCGGCTGCCGCTCGGTGTTCGCCGCCGGTCACGACCACAGCCTGCAACTGTTCGGCAACCGCCAGCAGAGCGCTCCCCAGTACCGCATCGTCAGCGGCGCCGCCAAT
>JBFHRT010000610.1:0-1924 GCA_041591575.1 Spongiibacteraceae bacterium | reverse complement strand
GCCCTGGGCGCCATCGTTGACGGTTGCCCCCCGGGCCTGCCGCTGACGGCCGAGGACCTGCAGCGCGATCTGGATAGGCGCAAGCCCGGTACCTCGCGGTACACCACTCAACGTCGCGAGGCCGACGAAGTGGAAATCCTGTCAGGGGTGTTCGAGGGCGTGACCACGGGCACTGCCATCGGCCTACTGATCAAGAACACTGATCAACGCTCCAAGGACTACAGCAAGATCAAAGACCGCTTTCGGCCGATGCACGCGGATTACACCTACACCCAGAAATACGGTGTGCGTGACTATCGCGGTGGCGGTCGCTCCTCGGCGCGTGAGACGGCCATGCGTGTTGCCGCCGGCGCCATCGCCAAGAAGTTCCTGCGCCAGGCCTGTGGCGTGGAGGTGCGCGGTTACCTGTCCCAGCTGGGCCCCATTGCGGTGGAGCAGGTCGACTGGGATATCGTCGAGAACAACCCGTTTTTCTGCCCGGATGCGGACAAGATTCCGCAGATGGAAGAGTTCATGCAGGCGCTGCGCAAGTCAGGCGATTCTATCGGCGCCAAGCTAAGTATTGTTGCCAGCAATATGCCGGTGGGTTTGGGTGAGCCGGTGTTTGACCGGCTGGATGCGGATCTCGCCCACGCGCTGATGGGCATCAATGCGGTGAAGGGGGTGGAGATTGGCGCCGGTTTTAACTGCGTCACCGCCACCGGCAGCGAGCACCGCGACGAGCTCACTCCGGCCGGTTTTACCTCCAATAATGCCGGCGGCGTGCTCGGCGGCATCTCCAGCGGCCAGGACCTGTTGGCCAGCATCGCGCTCAAGCCCACTTCCAGCATCCTGGTGCCGGGCAAGACTGTCGATGTCAGCGGCGAGCCCACTGAGGTCATCACCACTGGCCGTCACGACCCCTGTGTAGGTATTCGCGCGGTGCCCATCGCCGAGGCCATGGTGGCCATCGTGCTGATGGACCACTATCTGCGTCACCGCGGCCAGAACCTTGATGTTCGCAGCGGTACTCCGGTGATCCCGCCGGCCGCGCCACAGGACCAGTAGTGCCCGCCACCGGTCGTCACCAGCTCCCGTACTGGCGGCTGTCGGGCTTTTACTTCTTTTACTTTGCCCTGCTTGGCAGCTGGCTGCCCTATTGGGGGCTTTACCTGCTGGAGCTGGGCTACGGCGCGGTAGAGATCGGCTATCTCTCTGCCGTGGTGATGGCCACCAAGATTGTCGCGCCCAACATCTGGGGGCTGCTGGCCGACCGCACCGGCCGGCGCACTGCAGTGATACGCGCCGGCTCATTGCTGGCATTGCTGGCTTTTCTCGGCATTTTCTGGCGCCAGGATTTCTGGGCGTTGGTGGCCATCGTCTCGATCTACAGCTTCTTCTGGAATGCGGTGTTGGCCCAGTTTGAGGTGGTGACGCTGTCGCATCTGGGCGATCAGTATGCGCGCTACAGCCGCATCCGGGTGTGGGGCTCCATTGGCTTTATTGCGGCCGTGGCCGGTGTCGGCTGGCTGATGGATCGCATTGATCTGCGCACGCTGCCAATGATTCTGGCAGCGCTACTGGCGCTGATTTGGCTGTGCAGCCTGCTGGTGGCCGAGCGCGTCAGCGAGGGGGGCGATTCGCGGGCGCGCCAGGGGCTGGGCCAGATTCTGCGCCAGCCCCAGGTGCTGGCTTTCTTTCTGGTGTGCTTTCTATTGCAGGTAGCGCACGGGCCCTACTACACCTTCTTCAGTATCCACCTGGAATCGCTGGCTTACAGCAAAACGGCCACCGGTCTGCTGTGGTCGCTGGGTGTATTTGCCGAGGTGCTGCTGTTCTTGGTGATGCACCGGGTGCTGGCGGGCTATTCCATTCGCGCCATCATGCTGGTGAGCCTGCTGCTGGCGGTTATCCGCTGGTTGCTGATCGGCTATCTGGCGCACAG
>JBFHRT010000609.1:0-1927 GCA_041591575.1 Spongiibacteraceae bacterium | reverse complement strand
GCTGGCGCGGCAAGTGGCGGCGCTGCCGCGGCTGCGGCTGCGCGGACTGATGGCCATTCCCGCCCCCAGCGACGACCACGATCAACAGCGCGCCGCCTTCGCCCAGCTGCGCGCGCTGCTGGAACAGCTGCGCCGTGAACTGCCGGCGCTGGATACCCTGTCCATGGGCATGTCCGCCGATATGGAGGCCGCCGTCGCCGAGGGCGCCACCATCGTGCGCGTGGGCACCGATATATTCGGGGCGCGGGAGAAAAAACCGTCGGACGCCTGACGTCGGACGTCGGACGCCGGCGGCTGCGCCGCCAAAAGCCCGCTCGCAGCCACCGGCTAATTACTGTGCGAAACGCGACTGCGGCCGCAATCTTTGCGGTGCGCACGGCGCACCCTACAAAGCCGCGCCCTTAGCGTCCGACTTCCGGCCTCCGACGTCCGACCGCTTTTGTTATACTGCGCCGCAATCGACTTTTCACCGCGAGGACGCAATCAGTGCACAACCCGCGCATAGCCTTTATCGGCGGCGGCAATATGGCCTCCAGCATCATCGGCGGCCTGGTGGCCGGCGGTTTTCCGGCTGACGCCATTTGCGTCAGCGACCCCTATCCCGAGTCGCTGCAGCGGCTGACCGAGGTCGCGCCGGTGACCACCACCAGCGACAACAATGTCGCCGCCGCCGATGCCGACGTGCTGGTGCTGGCGGTCAAGCCCCAGGTGATGCATGAGGTGGCCGCTGCGTTGGCGCCGGCGGTGCAGCAGCGCAAGCCGCTGATCGTGTCCATCGCTGCCGGCATCCGCGCCGACAGCCTGGAAGGCTGGCTGGGCGGCGAGCTGGCACTGGTGCGCTGCATGCCCAACACCCCCGCGCTGGTGCGCGAGGGCGCCACCGCACTGTGGGCCAACGCCCGCGTCGATTCCGCCCAGCGCGAGCTGGCCGGGAGCATCCTGAAAGCGGTGGGCACCGCGCTGTGGGTGGACGACGAGGCCCAGCTGGACGCGGTCACCGCCCTGTCCGGCTCCGGCCCCGCCTATTTCTTCCTGGTGATGGAAGCCATGCAGGCCGCCGGTGAGGCACTGGGGCTGAGCCCGGAGCTGGCCGCCGAGCTGACCCAGCAGACCGCGCTGGGCGCGGCGCGCATGGCCTGCGAGAGCGAAGTCGACGCCGCCGAGCTGCGCCGTCGGGTGACCTCGCCCAAGGGCACCACCGAGCGCGCCATCGGCATTCTGGAGGACGGCGGCCTGCGCGCGCTG
Organism: Spongiibacteraceae bacterium; assembly: GCA_041591575.1. Taxonomy (GTDB): domain Bacteria; phylum Pseudomonadota; class Gammaproteobacteria; order Pseudomonadales; family Spongiibacteraceae; genus JBFHRT01. The sequence goes on along the minus strand of JBFHRT010000609.1, from coordinate 682 downwards.
TTCGCCAGTGCACTGACCGGCGCCCGCGACCGCTCCGAGGAGCTGGCGCGGGAACTCGACAACTGAGGTAGCGGGAAAACAACACGATGGAAGTCTTGTTTCAGATCACCAACCTGATCGTTTCTACCCTCGGCGGGCTGTACCTGTGGGTGGTGCTGCTGCGTTTCATGATGCAGCTGGCGCGAGCCGACTTCTACAACCCGGTGTCGCAGTTCGTGGTGCGCGCCACCAACCCGCCGCTGCTGCCGCTGCGACGCTTTGTGCCCGGCTTTTTCGGCGTCGACATGGCGGCGCTGGTGCTGGCCTTCGCGGTGCAGCTGCTGGTGTTCGTCATCCCCTTTATCGTCGCCCGCGGCCTCAACCTGCCCTACGGCACGCTGGTGCTGGCTTCACTGCTGAAAGTGGTCAGCACCCTGGCCGGGCTCTACTTCGTGCTGGTGCTGGTGTCCATCATCTCCAGCTGGGTCGCGCCCCACAGCCACCACCCACTGCTGTTGCTGTCGCGCCAGGTCAGCGAGCCGGTGCTGAGCCCTTTCCGGCGGCTGCTGCCGGCCATGGGCGGGCTGGACCTGTCGCCCATCCTGTTCCTGCTGTCCATCAATATCCTGGTGGTACTGCTGGCCGCCGGCGCCCAGCAGCTTGGGCTGCACCCGAAGATGGTACTGGGATTGCTGGGTTTTCT
>JBFHRT010000608.1:0-1929 GCA_041591575.1 Spongiibacteraceae bacterium | reverse complement strand
GACCCTGTCTGATATGCTGATGCTGGCGATGGAGCTGAGCTGGCTCACCGGCGGCAGCTTCGATATCACCGTGGCGCCGCTGGTGGATCTGTGGGGCTTTGGCCCGCAGCAGCGCACTGAGCAACTGCCGGCGGCAGCGGCTATAGCGGCAGCGCGGCAAAACGTCGGCTATCAGCACCTGGAAATCGATTTTGCCGATGCCCGGGTACGCAAACAGCGCGATATCCATCTCGACCTGTCGGCGCTGGCCAAGGGTTACGGCGTCGATCTGGTGGCGCTGTGGCTGGAGCGCCAGGGTTTTGCCCATTATCTGGTGGAAATCGGTGGCGAGATCCGCAGTCGCGGCCACAGCCCCCGCGGTGACGACTGGCGGGTGGCCATTGAACAGCCGGCCGACGGCGAGCGCGCGGTGCACCGTGCCATCCGCGTCAGTGGCGTGGCGGTGGCGACTTCCGGTGACTACCGTAATTATTTTGAACGCGATGGCCAGCGCTACTCGCATACCATTGATCCCGCGACCGGTAGCCCGGTGCATCACGGCCTAGCTTCGGTGACGGTAATCAGCGACACCGCAGCCTACGCCGATGCCCTGGCCACGGCATTTACGGTGATGGGGCCGGAGAAAACCCGGCGCTTTGCGGAACAACAGGGCATCGCGGTGTATCTGATAGAGAAGACAGCGACCGGCTTTAGCGCCAGCCACTCGTCTCACTTTGCAAAATACTTGGATTAAGCGCAGGCTGACAGTAGGCGCTTTCGCGCGGGAGAGAAAACGTGACCGTTATTTTGATGAGTTTTGTGCTGATGCTGGTGCTGGTGGCGGCCATGGCCATCGGCGTACTGCTGGGCCGCCAGCCCATCAAAGGCTCCTGTGGAGGCGTCGGCGCGGCCCTGGGTGAAAAAGACTACACCTGCGAAATCTGTGGCGACGATCCCAATAAGTGCGAGCGCGAGCAGGGCGAAGCCAAGGGTGGCAGTGCGCTGTTTTACAATGCTGACAAGAATGCCAACAAGAAAGCCGATAAGTAAGGTTTCAGCCGGCGTGGACGTGGCGCTTCGGTTCAGCTCTCTGCCAGCCGGAATGAGATTGCCGCGTCGCCGGGCCGCTGTGCGGCCCAGCTCCTCGCAATGACGATTGCGCGGCCAGCGCTGTGCGGCTAAATTGACAAGGCCTCGCCTTGCCCTTCGGGCGCCCTGTGAAGCGGGCGTCAAAATCAAAGATTTTTCACACCTACGCTGAATCTACTCCATCCCGTATTTCTCTTTTAGCCTGGCAATGGTCCGCGCCAGCTCGCCATCCACCACCCGGAAAGCGCCGACCCGTTGCGGGTGATCGATTTCACCGTGACGCTGCAGGCCCTTGGAAAAGATACCCAGGTTGAGCCAGCGCTCCCCCTGATCACAGAGCACCGCACACCCTGATGCACCGGCGTCCTGCTTGCAAGAGAAGTAGCCGGTGCTGTCGTCGCCGAGCTCTCCGCCGTGGCTGAAGGTGCGCAGGGCGCAGCCACGCTCAATCATTCGCTGGCCGTTGCGGTCGAAGTGATAGCACAGCAGCTGTACGCTGTTGTGGCATTGGTCCTGTTGCGCGGGGTTCACCGTGCTGGTGGGCAAATGGGGCAGGGGAGCGCCGCCGCGATTGTCGTCGGCAAAGCTGCAGTTGGGGGCACGCAGCACCAGCAGTGCCCAGTCGCCGTGCTCGGTGCTACGCCAGCTAAGTTCGGGCGCCGGGATAATCTCCTCGGGTACCGCCCAGTGGCCCCCCGGCGTTAGTACCCGCAGCAAGGCGGGCGCCACCAGGTGATCGTAGCGGTGGTCCAGCACGCTGTGACCAGCGGTTGCCACCAGCCATCGGCAGCTGTTGGCGGCGATAATGGTGGCATTGCTATCACTGATGCGGCCGCTGCTGTTGTAGCGTCGCATGCGGGT
>JBFHRT010000607.1:0-1932 GCA_041591575.1 Spongiibacteraceae bacterium | reverse complement strand
CTGCAGGCCGTCGTCGCTGACCACCACATCGCAGCGGTGATCAGACACCAGCAGGTCGACGCCGGCATTGCGCAGTGGCGATACCACCACCGGGCAAGCGCTGCGCTGCGCAATCAGGCAGGGCTCGTCTCCAGCCTCACGCGGGTCACTGTTGGCGTCAACCGCCAGCGGGTATTGCTGTGCATTTCCGCCGTAACCGCGGCTGACCACCCCCGGGCGATAGCCCTGCTGGCGCAGCCAACGGCACAGCGCGATCACCAGCGGGGTTTTGCCGGTGCCGCCGACGGTGATATTGCCCACCACGATAACCGGCACCGGCGAGGCGGACTGGCGGCGCTGCAGCCGCGATCGGCGCAACGCCGTAATGCCGCGGTACAGCCCCTCCAGTGGCAGCAGCACCTGCAGCCAGCCGGGGCGGCCGTACCAGGCGGCGGTCATTTTCTGCTCTAGATCCAAGCTGGCGTCGCTTAGCCTTCTGGCTGCTGCGGCTGGCGGGTGGTGAGGCTGAGACTGGCAAAGCCCAGCTGGCCGGCAGCATCCATGGCGCGTATCACCGCCTGGTGTGTGGCTTTGGCGTCAGCGGTAATCACGATCGGCACGGACGTGTCGCCTTTGGACAGTTCCTTGATCACCGTTTTCAGGTTAGCCAGGGTCGGCGCCGTCAGCGACTGCTTGTTGATGGTGTAGTGGCCCTGGGCGTTGATCACGATCTCCAGCAGCTCGGCCTGAGCCTCCACTAACTGCTCACCACTGGCCTCTGGCAGCTCCAGGCTCAGGCGGTTTTCCTTGGTGAAAGTGGTAGACACCATGAAAAAGATCAGCAGCAGGAACACCACATCGATCAGCGGCGTCAGGTTGACGCCGACATCATCCAGCTTTTGGCGTTTGAAATTCACGCGGCGGTACTCTGGTTCGATTTCGGCTTGGCTTTGGCTTTCGGCTGGGCTTTGCTGTCAGCAGCGGCATCGCCATTGCCATTCTTGGCGGCAGCCTGGGGCTTGGCAGCGCCGCCCGCCCTGGCTTTGGCGTCGGCGCCACCCAGCACACCTTCGCCCTGCAGGTGATTGACCAATTTGACCGCTTCCTGCTCCAGGGTGACCACAATGCTCTCCACCCGGCGCACAAAATAGCGGTGCATGGCCAACGCGGGAATGGCCACACTCAGGCCAGAGGCGGTGGTGATCAGCGCCTGGGAGATACCACCGGCGAGCACGCCGGCATTGCCGGTGCCCTGCAGCATGATCTCGGTGAACACGTCGATCATGCCGATAACGGTGCCCAGCAGCCCCAGCAGCGGCGTGATGGCGGCCACGGTGCCCAGGGTATTGAGGTAGCGCTCCAGCTCGTGCACGACATGGGAAGCCGCTTCCTCAATGCTCTCTTTCATGATGTCGCGGCCATAGCGCATGTCGGCCAGGCCGGCGGCCAGAATGCGGCCCAGCGGCGAGGATTTGCGCAGGGCGCGCAGCCGCTCGGTATTCAGCTGCCCCTTGCGCAGCCAGTCGGCCACCTGCGGCAGCGTATTCTTGGGGGCGATTTTATTGGCGTTGAGCACCAGCAGACGCTCCACGCAGATCGCCAGTGCCGCACAGGAGCACAGGATAATGGGCAGCATGATCCAGCCGCCGGATTTCACCAGTTCAAGCACGTTGCAACCTCGTTATTATATGCCGAGCCCATTATACGTAGGCAGCGCCGCTATGGAAGCCACCTGGTCCACAGCTTGGGCACGCTGTGCAGAACGCTTGACAGGAGACGGGAGACGCTGAAAAGCGGTGCGCACGGCGCACCCCAATGCCATTAACTTAGCGACGTAGGTCCGCATAAGCTTGCGTTGCGGACGTTCGCCGGAAACGCTAAAAAGCGCTTATTCCGGCCTACTATCGGGATCGGAGCCGCAAGCGAGAACCTGAAAATTGCAGGAATCGCCTT
>JBFHRT010000606.1:0-1938 GCA_041591575.1 Spongiibacteraceae bacterium | reverse complement strand
GGACAGCAGCTTAAGGACATGCCCCTATAGACCGCCAGATTGGCGGTCATTGGCTTGAGGCCAGCATCGCACTGGCCTATGGTCAGACTATGGCCCATCACGGCCGGCAGCGCGCCGGCGGGTAGAGCATGCAGTCAATCCTCGTCGTCGACGACTCAGCGACCATGCGCAAACTGGTGGAAAGATACCTGGAGTCCGCGGGCTATCGCGTGACCTGCGCCACCGATGGCCAGCAGGCCCACCAGCTGGCCCTCACCCACGACTTTGATGCGATCGTCACCGACCTCGACATGCCGCAGATGAACGGCCTGGAGCTGATTGGCGCCCTGCGCCACAGCCGTCGCCACCGCCACACCCCGGTTGTGGTCATGACCGGCGACCACGGCGCCAGGCCGGAAGCCATGAAGCGCGGCGCCACCCACTGGCTGCACAAACCCTTCAAGCGCGATCAGATGATCAGCGCCGTCACCACCGCCATCGCTCAGTCTGCCTCCAGCGCCTGAGCGAACTGATCCGCTCTGGGCGTACCTGGCCGTGATCAACACGGTATAATTTGCTATCCTTCGCCCCCCTTCAAAAGGCTTGATCAAGGACTCCCATGACCCGGCTCTTCGGCATCAAGAACTGCGACAGCTGCCGCGCCGCCCGCCGCTGGCTGGAGGCGCACCACATCGAATTCGCCTTCCACGACCTGCGCGAGCAGGGGCTGGAGCGCGCACAGCTGCAGCAATGGGTAGACGAACTGGGCTGCGCCAAAGTGCTGAACAAGCGCAGCACCACCTGGAAACAGCTGGACCCGGCCCAGCGCGAGGGACTGGACGACGCCGCCGCCATCGAGCTGATGCTGGCGCACCCCACCCTGATCAAGCGCCCGGTACTGGACACCGGCGCCCAGCGCCACGTCGGCTTCAAAGACGCCGAGTACGCATCCCTTTTTCAACATCACACGCTGTGACAGAGGCAGAATCATGACGCAATCTATTTTCAGTCTGGGTATCGGTGTCGGTACCCAAAACAGCCAGGGCGACTGGCTGGAAGTGTTCTACCCGCAACCGCTGCTGAACCCGGACAGCGCCGTGGTCGAAGCGGTGACCTCCACCATTGACTACCAGGGCGGCAACGAAGCCATTGCCGTCAACGGCGAGCAGCTCAAGGCCGTGAGTGACGCGCTGCGCGCCGCCGGTGCCAGCGAGCTGGCCGACAGCACCGCCGCCATGGCCGACAGCGCCCAGCCCCGCGTAATTGTGCTGCTGGCCGCCGACGAGGCTCCCAGCTCAGTGCCTGAGGGCTACCTCAAGCTGCACCTGCTGTCGCACCGCCTGGTCAAGCCTCACGGCGTTAACCTCAACGGCCTGTTCGGCGTGCTGCCCAACGTCGCCTGGACCAACCAGGGCGCCGTCGATCTGGCCGAGCTGACCCAGCGCCAGCTGCAGGCGCGGCTGAAAGGCGAGCTGCTGGAAGTGATGTCGGTGGACAAGTTCCCCAAGATGGCCAACTACGTGATGCCCAGCGGCGTGCGCGTTGCCCACACCGCGCGCGTGCGCCTGGGCGCCTACCTGGGCGAAGGCACCACCATCATGCACGAGGGCTTCGTCAACTTTAATGCCGGCACCGAGGGGCCGGGCATGGTTGAGGGCCGCATCTCCGCGGGCGTGTTTATCGGTTCCGGTTCCGACCTGGGCGGCGGCAGCTCCACCATGGGCACCCTGTCTGGCGGCAACCAGGTGATCATTTCCGTGGGCAAGGAGTGCCTGGTGGGCGCCAACGCCGGTGTCGGCATTCCGCTGGGCGACCGCTGCACCATTGAGGCCGGTCTGTACATCACCGCCGGCTCGGTCATCACCATGCTGGACGAGAAGGGCGAGGTGGTGAAAACCGTCAAGGCCCGCGAACTGGCCGGCCACTCCGACCTGCTGTTCCGCCGCAACTCCAAAACCG
>JBFHRT010000605.1:0-1939 GCA_041591575.1 Spongiibacteraceae bacterium | reverse complement strand
GGTCGCGTCGCCGAGGTGGGCTCGGTCACGCTCACCGACAAGATGGTGGTGGAGCGCTATTCCCATGTCATGCATATCGTCTCCAATGTCGACGCTAAACTGCGCCCGGAGTTCAAGGCCATGGACGTGCTGCGCGCCACCCTGCCGGCGGGCACCCTCAGCGGCGCCCCCAAGGTGCGGGCGATGGAAATCATCGACGAGCTGGAGCCAGTCAAGCGCGGTGTCTACGGCGGTGCCGTCGGCTACCTGGGCTGGAACGGCAATATGGACACCGCCATCGCCATCCGCACCGCGGTGATCAAGGACGGCCAGCTGCATATCCAGGCCGGCGCCGGCATCGTCGCCGACTCGCAGCCGCGACTGGAGTGGAAGGAAACCATGAACAAGGCCCGCGCCATCTTCCGCGCCGCGGCCATGGTCCAAGGAAAAACGGTCCAGGGAAAAACGGTCCAGGGAAAAACGGTCCAGGGAAAAACGGTTCAAGGCAAAACAGATTCAACCAGCAGCGGCGGGGAGGCGCAGTGATATGTTGCTGATGATCGACAACTACGACTCCTTCACCTACAACGTGGTGCAGTACCTGGGCGAGCTCAAGGCCGAGGTCAAGGTGGTGCGCAACGACGAGATCAGCGTCGACGACATCCGCGCGCTGGCCCCGGAGCGGCTGGTGATCTCGCCCGGCCCCTGTACCCCCAACGAGGCCGGCATCTCCATGGCCGCCATCGAGGCCTTCGCCGGCGAGCTCCCCATACTCGGCATCTGCCTGGGGCACCAGAGCATCGGCCAGGTGTTCGGCGGCAAGGTGGTGCGCGCGCGGCAGGTGATGCACGGCAAGACCTCGCCCATTTACCACCGCGATAGCGGCGTGTTCGCCGGCCTCAGCAATCCGCTGACCGCCACCCGCTATCACTCGCTGGTGGTGGAAAAAGACAGCCTGCCCGACTGCCTGGAGATCACCGCCTGGACCCAGACCGAAGACGGTGAGGTCGACGAGATCATGGGGCTGCGCCACAAGAGCCTCAACGTGCAGGGGGTGCAGTTCCACCCCGAGTCCATACTCACCGAGCAGGGCCACGAGCTGCTGCGCAACTTCCTGGAGGCCTGACATGGATATAACAACGGCATTGGCGCGGGTGGTGGAAAAGCTCGACCTGAGCACCGCCGAAATGCAGGACGTGATGCGCGCCATCATGACCGGCCAGTGCAGCGACGCGCAGATCGGCGCCTTCCTGGTGGCGCTGCGCATGAAGAGCGAGAGCCTGGACGAGATCGAGGGCGCCGCCCGGGTGATGCGCGAACTGGCCACCCCGGTGGATATTAGCGGGCTGGACCACGTGGTGGATATCGTCGGCACCGGCGGCGACGGCGCCAACCTGTTCAATGTCTCCACCGGTGCCAGCTTTGTGGCCGCCGCCGGCGGCGCCTTTGTGGCCAAGCACGGCAACCGCTCGGTGTCCTCCAAGAGCGGCAGCGCCGATCTGCTGGAAACCGCCGGGGTCAACCTGGCACTGGACCCCAAACAGGTGGAGCGCTGCATCCGCGAAGTGGGCGTGGGCTTTATGTTCGCGGTGTCGCACCACAGCGCCATGAAGCACGCCATCGGCCCGCGCAAGGAGCTGGGGCTGCGCACGGTATTCAATATCCTCGGCCCGCTGACCAACCCCGCCGGCGTCAAGCGCCAGCTGCTGGGGGTGTTCTCCGCTGAGCTGTGCCGGCCCATGGCCGAGGTGCTGCAGCGCCTGGGCAGCGAGCACGCCATGGTGGTGCACGCCCGCGACGGTCTCGACGAGATCAGCCTGGCGGCGCCCACCCAGGTGGCGGAATTGAAAGACGGTGAGATTCGCGAGTACGAACTCAAGCCCGAGGATGTGGGCATCGCCAGCCACAGCCTGATCGGCCTGGACGTGAGCGACAGCGAGGCCTCGCTGGCACTGATCCG
>JBFHRT010000604.1:0-1951 GCA_041591575.1 Spongiibacteraceae bacterium | reverse complement strand
GTTTTAAGTTGCTCGGTACTGACTGCGGCGTTCATGGCTAGGCCTCCCGGTAGCGTTTCAGTTCCGCCCGCGCCACCTGGCGGCGGTGCACCGCGTCGGGACCGTCGGCCAGGCGCAGGGTGCGCGCCATCATGTACATGGTGGCCAGCGGAAAATCCTGGGACAAACCGGCGGCGCCATGCAACTGGATGGCCTCGTTGATGATACGCTCGGTGACATTGGGCACCACCACTTTGATTTTGGAGATCCACACCGCCGCGCTCTTGGCGTCGCCCCGATCGATCTCCCAGGCGGTGCGCAGGGTCAGCAGCCGCGCCATGTCGATATCCATGCGCGCATTGGCGATGATGTCGACATTGCCGCCGAGGCGCGACAGCGGTTTGCCGAAGGCAGTCCGCGATTCGGCGCGGCGACACAACAATTCCAGCGCCTTTTCCGCCATGCCGATGGCGCGCATGCAATGGTGGATGCGGCCGGGACCGAGCCGGCCCTGGGCGATTTCGAAACCGCGGCCGCGGCCCAGGATCAGACTGTCCTTGGGCACGCGCACATCGGTAAAGCGCAGGTGCATATGACCGTGGGGGGCGTCGTCCATGGAGAACACCTGCATCGGTCGCAGCACTTCCAGCCCCGACGTGTCCATGGGCACCAGTAGCTGCGACTGCTGGCGGTAGGGATGGGCATCGGGGTCGGTGCGCGCCATCACAATCAGCAGCTTGCAGCGTGGATCGCCAGCGCCGGAGATATACCACTTCTCACCGTTGAGCACCCACTCGTCGCCCTCTAACACCGCCGACATGGCGATGTTGGTGGCGTCGGATGAGGCCACGTCCGGTTCGGTCATGGCGAACGCGGAGCGGATCTCGCCGTTGAGCAGCGGCGCCAGCCAGCGTTTTTTCTGCGCCTCGCTGCCGTATTTGAGCAGCACCTCCATATTGCCGGTGTCCGGCGCGCTGCAGTTGAACACCTCCGCCGCCAGATGACTCTTGCCCATCTCCTCGGCGAGGTAGGCGTATTCGACGGTGTTGAGGCCGGCGCCGTGTTCCTCATCGGCGATAAAAAAATTCCACAGCCCGAGCTGGAAGGCTTTGGTTTTCAATCCTTCCAGAATCTCATGCTGGCGCGCGGTGAACTGCCAGCGATCGCCAACGTCCACCTCGGCCAGAAATTCCGGCTCCACCGGCAGCACTTCGCTGGCGATAAATTGTTTGACCCGTTCCAGCAGCGCTTGCGCACGCTCGCTTATTCCCAGATCCATGACATGATCTCCGTACTGACAGCGACGGACGCCGCTGTCTATCTTTTCGCTTTTGCTTTTAGCGTCTAGCGTCTAGCGTTACAAAACCGTATTGGTAGCGCCGCCATCCACCACCATCACCTGGCCGGTCATAAAGCTGGAGGCGTCGCTGGCCAGGTACAGCACCGCGCCCACCATGTCCTCGGGCTGACCGACCCGGCGCAGTGGCCACTTGGCGGTGACGTCTTTCACCAGTTCCTCGTTGCCGGTGATGGCGGAGGCCAGCTTGGTGTCCACCAGCCCCGGGCACAGGGCATTGCAGCGGATGTTGTGCGGTCCGCACTCCAGCGCGAAGGATTTGGTGACATTGATCAGCGCCGCCTTGGTGGTGGAGTAGGCGCCCTGCAACAGCCCCGGCACGATGCCGTTGATGGAGGCGACGTTGACGATATTGCCGCCGCCGTTTTGCTTCATCAGCTGCGCGGCTTTTTCGCAGAGGTAGAAGGGGCCGCGGTAGTTGACCTCCACCACCTTGTCGAAGGCCTCGATCGGGGTGTCTTCCACCGCGCCGAAGTAAGGGTTGGTGCCGGCGTTGTTGATCAGCACGTCGAGGCGGCCGTGTGTTTGTTCGATATGCGCCATTACCGTGTCGATGTCTTCCAGCTTGCCGCCGTGACAGGCAAAGGCCTCGGCGCTGAATCCGCGCTCGCGAAT
>JBFHRT010000603.1:0-1951 GCA_041591575.1 Spongiibacteraceae bacterium | reverse complement strand
GCTACCACGAACACCAGCGCCAGGACTCCTGGCAGTACACCGAGGCCGATGGCACCGTGCTGGGTCAGCAGATCACGCCCATGGACCGGGTCGGTCTGTACGTGCCCGGCGGCAAGGCCACTTATCCGTCCTCGGTGCTGATGAACGCGATTCCGGCCAAGGTGGCCGGCGTCGGCGAGCTGATCATGGTGTCGCCCACCCCTGGCGGCTACCTCAATGAACTGGTGCTGGCGGCGGCGGCTATTGCCGGCGTCGATCGCGTATTCACCATTGGCGGCGCCCAGGCCGTGGCGGCGCTGGCCTTTGGCACCGAGACCGTGCCCAAGGTCGACAAGATCGTCGGCCCCGGCAACATCTATGTGGCCACCGCCAAGCGCCAGGTGTTCGGCGCCGTGGGGCTGGACATGATTGCCGGCCCCTCGGAGATCCTGGTGGTCTGCGACGGCGAGACCGATCCGGACTGGATCGCCATGGACCTGTTTTCCCAGGCCGAGCACGACGAGGACGCCCAGTCCATCCTGGTCAGTCCCGATGCCGACTTTCTCGATGCGGTGGCGGCCAGTATCGAACGCCTGCTGCCCACCATGGAGCGGCGCGGCATCATCCACAGCTCGCTGCGCAGCCGCGGCGCGCTGATTCAGGTGGCTGATCTCGATGACGCGGTGGCGGTGGTCAATCGCATCGCGCCGGAGCACCTGGAACTGTCGGTTGACGATCCGCAGGCGCTGTTGCCTGCGATCCGCCACGCTGGCGCCATCTTCATGGGACGGCACACGCCGGAGGCGCTGGGCGACTACTGCGCCGGCCCCAACCACGTGCTGCCGACCTCCGGCACCGCGCGCTTTTCCTCGCCACTGGGAGTATACGACTTCCAGAAGCGCAGCTCGCTGATTCAGTGTTCGCCCAATGCCCAGGCGCTGGGTCACACCGCTTCAGTGCTGGCCCGCGGCGAGTCGCTGACCGCCCACGCGCGCTCGGCGGAGATGCGCTGGCCGCGCGCCGAACACACCGACGACTGACACCAAAGCGAGACCGACAATGACGAAGCGCGAGCAGCTGGTCCAGCAGTGGATCCGCCCTGAAATCCGCGCCCTGAGCGCCTACCATGTGCCCGCACCGGGCGACATGATCAAGCTCGACGCCATGGAAAACCCCTACCGCTGGCCGCCGGCGCTGCAGGCCGACTGGCAGCAGCGGCTGGCCGGTGCCGCCATCAATCGCTACCCCGACGCCGCCGCGGCGGCGGTCAAGGACGGCTTGCGCGAGGTGATGGGCATCGCCCCTGAGCAGTCCATCCTGCTGGGCAATGGTTCCGACGAAATTATCCAGATTCTGGCGATGGCGGTGGCAGCGCCGGGGCGGGTGGTGATGGCGCCGGAGCCCGGCTTCGTCATGTACCGCATGATTGCCACCTACTGCGGCATGGACTACTGCGGCGTGCCGCTGGACGAAAACTTCGACCTGGACCTGCCGGCGATGCTGGTTGCCATCGAACGCGAGCAGCCGGCGCTGCTGTTCCTGGCGCTGCCCAACAACCCCACCGGCAACCTTTTCTCGCCCGACAAGCTGGCGGCGGTGATCGAGGCCTGCCCCGGACTGGTGGTGCTGGATGAGGCCTACACCGCCTTCACCGACGCCGACCACCTGGCCGCCTGTGCCGAGCGCGACAATGTGCTGGTGATGCGCACCCTGTCCAAGGTCGGCCTGGCGGGTCTGCGTCTGGGCCTGCTGATCGGTCACCCCCAGTGGCTGGATGAGCTGGAAAAGCTGCGCCTGCCCTACAACATCAACGTGCTCACCCAGATCAGCGCCGAATTCGCGCTGGCCCACTTTGAAGTGCTGCGCGAGCAGACCGAGCGCATCCGTGCCGAGCGCGAGCGATTGGCGGCGGCGCTGCGTGAGCAGACCCCGTTAAAAGTCTGGCCCAGTGAGGCCAACTTCCTGCTGGTGC
>JBFHRT010000602.1:0-1954 GCA_041591575.1 Spongiibacteraceae bacterium | reverse complement strand
CTGGCCAACGAGCACCCCGAGCGAGCGCACGCGGTGCTCACGCATAAGGCCAACGGCAACTACCTGGTCAGTGTGCGTGCACCGCTGTCCAACAAGACCGGTGCCGACGAGCTGTGCCGGCAGTTTCCCACGGGAGGCGGCCGCGCCGCGGCGGCGGGCATCAACGACCTCGCCGGTGATCAGCTGCAGAACTTCATCGACCAGTTCGACAGCTTCTACCGGTCGCGCCAGCAATAATGTTTAGCCAAGAGGCCTGGCAAACACTCGCCATCATCGGCGGCTGCTTCAGTCTGCTGGTGTTCTCGCGCTTGCCGGCGGACACGGTGTTGTTCGGTGGTGTGGCGCTGCTGCTGTTGCTGGGTATTCTCACGCCCGAGGAAGCACTGGCCGGGGCTGCCAACGAGGGCATGGCCACTGTCGGTGTGTTGTTTGTGGTTGCCCGCGCACTGACCGAAACCGGTGTGGTCAACTGGATCTCGCAGAATGTGCTGGGCCGGCCCAAGACGATCGGTGGTGCGCAGTTGCGGCTGATGGCGCCGGTAGCAGCGCTCAGCAGTGTGCTGAACAATACGCCGGTGGTGGCCATGCTGGTGCCGGCAGTGCGGGACTGGGCCAAGCGCCACAGTCTGTCGGTGTCGCAGTTGATGATTCCACTGAGTTACGCGGCAATCATCGGCGGCACCTGCACCGTGGTCGGCAGCAGTACTAATCTGGTCATCAATGGCATGTTAAAGGACCAGTTTGGCGCCGGGTTGGCGCTGTTTGATCTTGCCTGGGTCGGCGTGCCCTGTGTGGTGTTGGTGCTGGTGTTTACCGTGGTGACTAGTCGCTGGCTGTTGCCGCACCGGGTCGGTGTGAGCGAGCGCTTTGAAGACACCCGTCAGTACATTGTGGAGATGGTTGTTGAGGCCGGCAGTCCGCTGGTTGGGCAGTCCATCGAGGTCGCGGGACTGCGCCAGCTGCCCGGCATGTTCCTGATTGAGATTGATCGCAACGGACGTCTGATCACCGCGGTATCACCGCAGGAGCTGCTGGCGGCGGGTGATCGGCTGATCTTTGCCGGCGATGTGCGCTCGGTTGTGGATCTCAAAAATATCCACGGGCTCAAGCTGGCGGAAGATCAAGCCTTCAAGCTGGGTAAATCCGATGCGTCGCGCCTGTTGGTAGAGGTGGTGATTTCACCGAACTTTCCCTTCCTGGGCAGCAGCGTGCGCGACATGCGTTTCCGCAATCATTACGGTGCCGCCATCATTGCGGTGGCGCGTGACGGCCAGCAGCTGAAGGGGCGTATCGGCGATATCGAACTCAAGCCCGGCGATACCCTGTTGCTGGAGGGGCACGAAGAGTTTCTCGAAACCCAGCGCTATTCCCGTGATTTTCTGCTGGTGAGTGCTATCGAAGGTTCAAGTCCGGTGCGTCACGAGCAGCGCGGCACCTCGGCGCTGATCATGATGGGAATGGTGCTGTTTGTTGCCACTGGCGTGCTGTCTATGTTCAAGGCGGCGCTGCTGGCGGCCGGACTAATGATCGTTACGCGCTGTGTGCGCATTCAGGATGCGCGCAACAGTATTGATTGGCAGATACTGCTGGTAATTGCCGCGTCTATCGCCATGGGAGCGGCGCTGGAAAAAACCGGCGCGGCGCAGACCATCGCCGAAGTGATGGTGGGGCTCGCCACGGGCTCGCCCATGGCCACGCTGGCGGCGTTGTTTATGCTCACCGCGGCTTTTTCGGCGGTCATCTCCAATCTGGCGGCTGCGGTATTGCTGTTTCCTGTGGCGGTGGCGGCCAGTCAGCAGTTGGGTGTCAGCATGTTGCCCTTCGGTGTCACCTTGATGATTGGTGCCTCCTGCTGTTTTGCCACCCCCATTGGCTATCAAACCAACCTGATGGTGTACGGCCCGGGTGACTACCGCTTTGTGGATTTCATGAAAATCGGTATCCCGCTGACGGT
>JBFHRT010000601.1:0-1959 GCA_041591575.1 Spongiibacteraceae bacterium | reverse complement strand
CCAGTATCGTGCGGCCGAAACGGGCCGCCACCCGCGGCCCCAGCGCCGCGCCCATGGCGCAGCTGCCGGTGGCACTGACCAGCGGCAAGCGCGCGTCCCCTGCCAGCTGTTCGCCCAGTTCGCGACCGCCGATCACCAGCTGCAGCAGGTCCTGCGGCGCACCGCCGGGCAGGCGCGCGGCGGCGCGCTCGAACAAGTTCAGGCAGGCCTGGGCACACAGCGGGGTTTTCTCCGAGGGCTTCCACAGCACCGGGTCGCCGCAGACCAAAGCCAGGGCGAAGTTCCAGGCCGCCACCGCCACCGGAAAATTAAAGGCGGTGATCACCGCCGCCGGCCCCAGCGGATGCCAGCTCTCGAACATGCGGTGGCCCGGACGCTCGCTGGCAATGGTGAGGCCGTAAAGCTGGCGCGACAGGCCCACAGCGAAATCGCAGATGTCGATCATCTCCTGCACCTCGCCCCAGCCCTCCTGCAGGATCTTGCCGCACTCCAGGCTCACCAGCCGCCCCAGCGCATCCTTCTCGGCACGCAGCTCCTCGGCCAGCAGGCGGATCAGCTCGCCGCGGCGTGGCGCCGGTACCTCGCGCCACTGGCCAAAGGCGCTAACGGCGCGCTCTACCTTGTCGGCAGCGGTGGCCGCGGTGTCGGTCTGCAGCTGCCCCAGCACACTGCCGTCGATGGGGGTGGTGACGGCGAGATCGCCGCCGTTCACGGATTCGGGGATGCCGAGGTGAGCCAGCAGTTCGCGGCAGCTGTGACTGTCAGCCACGCTGTTGAACATCTTGTCCATCGCTGTCCTCCTGCGCCGCCGGCGCCGCCAGGTAGTAGCGGCCAAAGCGGTTGTCGAGAAAGGCCGCCAGCGGCACGTCTTCCTGGCGCAGAAAACCCCGCGCCGGCAGCGCCCCGGTAGCCACCAGGTCCAGCACCGCGCACAGCCCGGAGGCGGTAGTCAGCTGAATGCCGCTGCGCGCCTCGCCCAGCAGCTCGCGGCCGTAGAAGCGGTTGGCATAGCTCTCCTGCAGCAGGCGCCCATTCTGCTCGCCAGTGACGGTGACAAACACCAGCACCACGTCCTGGCGGGTGGCCGGCAGCGCGTATTCAAACAGCTCCCGCGCCAGATCGCGCCGCTCGCACAGGCGCAGGTCGCGCAGCAGCATGCGCACGATGTCGCGGTGGCCGGGGTAGCGCACGGTGCGGTAGTTGAGTTCGCGCACACGGCCGGCAAAGCTCTCGCACAGGGTGCCGAGGCCACCGGAGGTGTTGAAGGCCTCGTATTCCACTCCGTCCAGCGAGAAGTGCTCCAGCTGCTCCAGCGGCTGCAGCTCGGTGAGTTCGCCACCGACGATGGCCTGGCAAGGATTGCAGTACTCATTGATCAGGCCGTCGGTGCTCCAGGTGAGGTTGTACTTGAGGGCGTTGGCGGGATAGCGCGGCAACGCCCCCACCCGCAGGCGCACGCTGTCGAGACGCTCAAAACGGCTGGCCAGATCCCAGGCGACGATAGACACAAAGCCCGGCGCCAGCCCGCACTGGGGCGCGAATACGCTATCGCCCGCGGCCAGCTCGCGAATGGCCTGGGTGCTGGCGCGGTCTTCGGTGAGATCAAAGTAGTGGCAGCGGGCGTCGCGGGCGGCAGTCGCCACCGCCGCGCCGGCGCTGTAGGGCAGCGCGTTGACCACCGCAAAGCAGCCTGCCAGCGCCCGCGCCAGTGCCGCCGCGTCGGCAACGTCCAGCTGTATGCGCTCCAGCCCCTTGGCAGCGCCGGCGACCGCAGCCGCATCGCGGTCCGCCAGGCGCACCCGGTAGTCGCCGCAGTGCGCCAACATGGCGGCGATCACGCTGCCGATCTTGCCGGCACCCAGCACCAGAATCGCTTTCACGGCCCGCCTCCGAAGGTGGTTTCATGCTCAGGTTACGGGGGCGGGCCGCTGGGCTGTAGCTGCGATTTGCGGCTGTTTT
>JBFHRT010000600.1:0-1975 GCA_041591575.1 Spongiibacteraceae bacterium | reverse complement strand
TGGTGTTCGGCGAGGTGGGGCTGTCCGGCGAGATCCGCCCCGTGCCCAGCGGCCAGGAGCGACTGCAGGAAGCGGCCAAGCACGGCTTTCGCCGCGCCATTGTGCCCAAGGGCAACGCCCCGCGGCAGGCGCCGCAGGGCATGACGGTGGTGGCGGTGAGTACGCTGGCGGAGGCGTTGGAGGCTATTTCTTAGCTTGGTATCGGACCGGCGCGCAGTAGTGCGCGCCAGATTGGGCCTTGGTGAGTGCTACGGCTGCAGCACTAGAATATCTCCACTGCCTCCTGCTCCACGGCCATCGGGTGTTCGGCGGTCAGTGCTTCTACCTCTTCCTGCGGTGCCTGCTCCGTGCGGAAAATTTCGAAAATGGCATCGTCCTGTCCGGCCTTGGCCAGGCGGCCGCTGCGCGGGTCGATGCGCACTGACACCATGCCTTCGGGCTGCTTCAGCTGGCGCTCAGGGCGGTCTGCCAGCGCCACTTTCATATAGTCCATCCAGATGGGCAGGGCGACCGAGCCACCGTATTCGCGGCGCCCCAGGTTCTGGTTTTTGTCGAAGCCGACCCAGGTGGTGGTGACCACACCGCCGCCGTAGCCGGAGAACCAGGCGTCGGTGGGGCCATTGGTGGTGCCGGTTTTGCCGGCGAGATCGCCGCGGCCGAGCTGGCGCGCGCGACGCGCAGTGCCCTTGCGTACCACGTCTTGCAGGATATCGTCGATCAGGTAGGCGACGCGCTCGTCGAGTACGCGCTCTGCCATCGGTGCTGCGGATTGTTCTTCCTGGGCGCCTGTTTGGGCAAGAACCGCCTCGATAGTGGCTAGTTCTTCAATAGGTGCCGAGGCCGTTTCGCCGTCTGTGCTATTGTCTTGGTCGTCCTCACATTCGCGGCATACGATGGCCGGTTGCGCGCGATAGATCTCAGCGCGGTCGTGATCCTCGATGCGCTCAATCAGGTAGGGCTCGACCTTGTAGCCGCCATTGGCGAATACGGCGTAGCCCTCCACGACCTTCATTGGCGTCATTGAATGACTGCCCAGTGCCAGCGACAGGTCCCGCGGCAGCTTGTCGGCTTCGAAGCCAAAGCGGGCGACGTAGTCGATGGCATTGGCGATGCCCAGCTCACGCAGCAGGCGGATGGAGACGAGATTGCGCGAGTTGTACAGCGCCTGGCGCAGGCGCGTGGGGCCGTAGAACTTGCCGCTGTCGTTGGTCGGGCGCCAGGTGCTCTCCAGCTGGTCGTCTTCAAACACGATGGGAGCGTCGTTGATCACCGTGGCAGCGGTAAAGCCGTTGGCCAGGGCGGCGGTGTAGACAAAGGGCTTGAAGTTGGAGCCGGGCTGGCGCTGCGCCTGGGTGACGCGGTTAAACGCGCTGTGGCGATAGTCGTAACCGCCGACCAGGCTGAGTATGGCTCCGCTGTCGGCATCCAGTGACACCAGTGCGCTCTGCGCCTGCGGTAGCTGCGACAGCTGCCAGCCGGCTTTGCCGGGCAGCACGCGAATAACATCGCCGCGCTTGAGCACATCGGCTGCCTGCTGTGGTGCCTTGCCGCGGCGGTTGGGGTCGATGAAGCGCCGCGCCTCCGACAGCCCTTGCTCCCAGCCGAGAGTGATGCGCTCGCTGTTGGCGAGGAGCGCTTCGACGCTGCGCTCCTCGACGGCGATGACCAGCGCTGGCTGCCAGATGGCGACTGTACCGAGCCCCCGCAGTTTTTTCAGCCAGGGGTCTGGGGCCGCTGGGAATTCGCTGTCGGCGGGAGTTGCCGGCCCGCTGTAGTCGTCAGGCAGCGGCCAGTGCTGTTCCGGGCCGCGATAGCCGTGGCGCCAGTCGTAGGCGGCGACGCCGTCGATAACCGCGCGATTGGCAGCGCTCTGCAGCTTGCTGTCGACGGTGGTGTAGACATGGTAGCCGTCGTTGTAGGCGTCCAGACCGAAGCGCTGGATCATGTCCTGACGGGTGAGTTCGGCAACATAGGC
>JBFHRT010000599.1:0-1977 GCA_041591575.1 Spongiibacteraceae bacterium | reverse complement strand
CGAGGCCGGACTCTACCGCCCCACCCTGGTGGTCGACCGCGCGCGACTGAACGCCAATATCGCGCGTCTCAAGCAGCATCTGCCCGCGGGCTTCGGCTACCGCATCGTCGGCAAGTCGCTGCCCAGCCTGCCCTTGATCGAGACCGTGCGCGCCGCCACCGGCAGCGACCGGGTGATGGTGTTTCACCAGCCCTTTCTCAACCTGGTCGCTGACCAGCAGCCCGATAGCCAGCTGCTGCTTGGCAAGCCGATGCCAGTGGCGGCGGCGCAGCGCTTTTACCAGCAGCATCGCAATGGAGCGTTTCAACCCGCGCAACAGCTGCAGTGGCTGATCGATTCCCCCGAGCGGCTGCGTGAATACCGCGAGCTGGCCCGCGCCCAGCAAACGCCCATGCGCCTCAACCTGGAGCTGGACATCGGCCTGCACCGCGGCGGCTTCACCGATCCCTCCGCGGTGACCGCGGCCATTGGCGCCATCGACGCCGAGCCGCTGCTCAGCTTCAGCGGTTTCATGGGCTACGAGGCCCACGCCTCCAAGATGCCGAAGGTCATCGGCGGCCCGCAACAGGCCCTGGCCAGGGCCATGGCCCAGTACCGCCGCTGTGTGGACGCCGCCCGCGAGGCGCTGGGCGAGCGCTTCAACCCCGATGCGCTGACCCTCAACGCCGGCGGCAGCTCCACCTACCAGATGTACGACAGCAGCGCCCCCTGCAACGAGCTGGCGGTGGGCTCGGCGCTGGTCAAACCGGTGGATTTCGACGTCGCCACCCTGGACGACCATATCCCCGCCGCCTTTATTGCCACCCCCGTGCTCAAGGCGCTTGAGACCACCCAGGTGCCGGGGCTGGAGCCGCTCAGCGGCTTGTTCAGCGCCCTCGACCCCAACAGCGCGCGCAGCTTTTTCACCTACGGCGGCTACTGGAAGGCGGCGCCGGAATCGCCGCCAGGGCTGCAGATCAACAGCCTCTACGGCCGCTCCACCAACCAGGAGATGCTAAACGGCTCCAGAAGCGTTAAGCTGGGGCGCGACGACTTCGTGTTTCTGCGCCCGCAGCAGAGCGAATTCGTGTTTCTGCAGTTTGGCGATATTGCCGTATATGAAGACGGTCACATTTCGGAAATCTGGCCAATTTTTGCGCAGGGAGCCTAAGCCTCTGATATGCAAGACAATTGCAGAATAAAGAGGCGCCGCGACGGGTCGCTGTAGCGGAAACCCCTAATGATTCTCGTTAGAGGGAATCCTTACTGTTGAACCGTCGAATCAATAACAAGTGAGGTATTGTTATGGAGGCTTTCCTGGCAGCCTACCTGACGCTCTTTGACCCATCGAGCGCCGAGGAACACTTCGCTATGCACGGCTATCACCATGTGCCCGCCAGTGCAGCGGCCACTGACAGCCGCTGCAGCACGGCCTGGGGTGCCGAATACACGGTGGGGCAGAGCCTGTCCATCGGCGGCATCCAGTTCCAGTGCCTGAACATGTCCACCTGGGTCGACGGCGAATACGTCGGCACCAGCACCCGCTGGAACCTCAGCGGCACCCCCTGATCCAAGCTCACGGCCCGCACGGCGGGCCAGCACCTCGCCACCGCCAACGAATCCGCGTAACCTGTCTGGCAGCGTCGCCAGAAAGGAGCCCGTGCTGTGGATCAGCGGATACGGTTAGGCGTCAGCGCCTGCGTGGTCGGCGAAGCGGTGCGCTACGACGGCGGCCACAAACGCTCAGATTTCGTCACCGAGGCGCTGGGCCGGCATTTTGACTTTGTCCCGCTCTGCCCCGAAGTCGCCATCGGGCTGGGCACGCCGCGCCCCACCCTGCGGCTGATCGCCAGCGACCGCGGCACCCGCGTCTGCGGCAGCAGCGACAGCAGCCGCGATGTCACCGATGCCCTCACCGACTACGCCGCCGCCCGCGCCGCCGAACTGGACGGCATCAGCGGCTACATCTTCTGCGCCAAATCGCCCAGCTGCGGCATG
>JBFHRT010000598.1:0-1983 GCA_041591575.1 Spongiibacteraceae bacterium | reverse complement strand
CTCCGACATCTACGCCCCGGTCAGCGGCGAGGTCATCGCCGTCAACGAGGTGCTGGAAGAAGCCCCGGAAACCGTCAACGACTCGCCCTACGACGACGGCTGGTTCTTCAAGCTCAAGCCGGTACACACCGACGAACTCAACAACCTGCTGGACGCCGACGGCTACGATGCCCAGTGTGAGGGCGAGTAAGCAATTCGCGCGTTTTGCAGCGCGCCAGCGGTAGTACACCACGGACCGGTATAGCCTCTTATCTGCTGCTGGTCGTGGTTAAAAATATAAGCGGATGCATCCGCAGATCAATAACAATAACGAGGAGGTGCAATGAGCCCATTGCGTACTTTTGCCGCGGTCTGCGCTGTAGTTGCGGCCGCCGAGGTTTCAGCGAACGCGGAGATAGCGGCAACGACAACTGCGATGATGGCCGCCGAGCCGGCGCAGCAGTTTGCCCTTGCAGACCAGCCGGTTGGCTACAATGCGGCTATTCGCGTGGCCGAAGCCTATAACTGCAGCAGCTATATTGGCTTGGAGTACCAGGCGGAGGATGGGGCTATCTATTCGACCTTCTGCTCCCAGGGCCTGCAGGGCATGATCAAATGCGAGCTCGACAACTGTCGCATGATGGAGTGAGCCGGCTTCAAACAGCAGGGCAACCAAAAAAGGGGCGGTATAACGCCCCTTTTTTTGGACTTTTCCTGGTGCTCTGCACTGGTAGACAATGGGAGTACGCTGGCTGCTGAGAGGCCACTCCATGGCTGTCGACCCGCATGCACCGCGAGAGCGTCGCGCAGAATTTCGCTTCTACCAGGAACTCAATGATTTCCTGCCACTGGCCCGGCGCGGTCGCAGCTTTTCCTTTGCGTTTTACGGAACCCCCTCGGTCAAGGATGCGGTGGAGGCCATCGGCGTGCCTCACCCCGAGGTGGACCTGATTCTGGTGGACGGTGTCTCGGTGATTTTCGGGCATCTGTTGCAGGGCGGTGAGCGGGTGGCGGTGTACCCGGTATTTGAGGCGCTGGATATCGCACCGCTGCAGCACCTGCGCCCGGCGCCGCTGCGCGAGCCGCGCTTCGCCGTCGACGCCAATCTGGGCAAGCTGGCGCGCTATCTGCGGCTGCTGGGGTTCGACACGGTGTTTAAAAACCACATTGCCGATGCGCACCTGGTACAGCTGGCGCTGTCTGAGCGGCGCATTATTCTCAGCCGCGATATCGGCCTGCTCAAGCGCGGCGAGGTTACCCACGGCTACTGGCTGCGCGCCACCGCGCCGCGGACCCAGCTGCGCGAGCTGGTGGCGGCGTTGCAACTGGAGTCACTGTGCCGGCCATTCTCGCGCTGTGCCCAGTGCAATCAACAACTGCACGAGGTGGACAAGGTGTCGTTGCGCTCGCGGCTGCCCGCCGATACCCTGAGTTACTATGAGCGCTTTATGCAATGCAGCCGGTGCCGGAAATTGTATTGGTCGGGTTCCCACTATCGGCGCATGAGCCGGTTTTTTGCCTCGCTGCAGGCGGGGGTGGAGTAGGGGCGCTGCACGCCGGCGGGAGATTGCCGCTTCGCAAAAAGCGCTCCTCGCAATGACGGGGCGTAGGCTTGAGCACAGGGAGTGAGTGAATCAATGGATAAGATGGCAAGAACGCTAAGCTACGGCGGCTTGCTGATACCGCTTTGGCTGCTGGTCGGCGTGATGGTCGCCGGCAGTTTCTACCCCGGTTACAGCCACTATCATCAGGCGCTCAGTGAGCTGGGTGCGCGCGGCGCGCCCACCGAATGGCTGTCGCCGGCGATCAATAACTACCCGCTGGGGCTGCTGTTTATCGGATTTGGCTGCGCGGTGGTTCGCCGCTTTCATACCCGTTCGCGAGCGGCAGTGCTGTCGGGCTGGCTGATCGCGCTGCACGGTGTCGGCAGCATTGGCGCCGGCTATTTTCCCTGCGACGTTGGCTGCCTGCCCGAGCGTTCCTCGCTCATTCAGCAGCTGCACT
>JBFHRT010000597.1:0-1986 GCA_041591575.1 Spongiibacteraceae bacterium | reverse complement strand
TGGGCAGGTCGCGGGCGGCGTTGATGATCTGAGTGGTGGAACCCACCACATCGGCCATCTCCACCACTGCTGCCGGCGACTCGGGGTGCACCAGCACCGCGGCGTCAGGGTAGACATGCTTGAGGTCGGCAATGCCCTTGGCCTTGAACTCCTCGTGCACGATGCAGGAACCGTCCCACAGCAGCATGTCGGCACCGGTCTCGCGCTGCACGTAGTCGCCCAGGTGCTTGTCCGGCGCCCACAGGATCTTCTCACCCTGCTCGTCCAGGTGCTCGACAATCTGCAGCGCGATGCTGGAGGTCACCACCCAGTCGGCGCGCGCCTTAACTGCCGCCGAGGTGTTGGCATAAACCACCACCGTGCGCTCGGGGTGCTGGTCACAGAAGGCGGCAAACTCGTCGGCCGGGCAGCCGATATCCAGCGAGCAGGTGGCCTCCAGGGTGGGCATGATCACGCGCTTTTCCGGCGACAGGATCTTGGCGGTCTCGCCCATGAACTTGACGCCGGCCACCACTAGCGTGGAAGCGGCGTGGTCGCGACCGAAACGCGCCATCTCCAGCGAGTCCGACACGCAGCCGCCGGTCTCCTCGGCCAGCTCCTGGATCTCGGGATCAGTGTAGTAGTGCGCCACCAGCACCGCGTCACGCGCCTGTAACAGGGACTTGATACGCTCACGTAACTGGGGCTTGTCGGCGTCGGCGACGGCCGGCGCGGGCTGGATCCCGTCTAAATACTCGCGGACCAGCTGCTGTGCCGCTGCATGTTGCACCATCTGGCATTACCTCGTGTCAGACAAATCGTCGCGGTAATGGGCCATTTTATCAGAAATTGATCAGAAATTTCCCATCGGCAGCAGATCGAACGTGGCAGACCGGGGCAACAGAAGGCGGGCGGGGATATGGCGAGCGGCGGGCGCCGTCAGGACAGCGCCCGCCTCTTTGGCATTAGTAATTCCAGCGCAGATCGATTTCGTAGCGCTCGGTGCGACCGTCCACCATACCGGAGGCGCTGCCGCCGATAGACAGCCGTTTCAGCGGGTACACGCGCAGACCCAGCTCGACACCCAGGTCGGTGTCATAGCCCTCGCGGTAGCTGTCGGACAGCCCGTCAGATTCGTGGTAATCCCAGCGCACACCGACAACGGAGCCGTTGACCTCCACCCGCGGCAGCAGCCAGTAGCGCAGCCCCAGCTCCATGCTGTAGGCATAGTTGTTGACCGTCACGCTGGTATCCACCTCTTCATAGGCCACCCCAATTCCGGTCCACACGCTGAGGCGGTCATTGAGCTGGGAGGCACCACCGAACAGGGCCTGCATGGCGATGTAGTCACGATCACTGGCACTGACGCCGCGCAGTTCATCGACATCGCCATTTTCGTAGGAGAGGCGAATAAAGCCGCCACCGCGGCTCTGGGCTGACAACTCAAATCCCGGCGCCGAGGTTTCGATATCGCGCTCACTGTCCTTGGCGTCAAAAGCGTAGAGCTGGACGTAGTTGTAGCTGAAGTCGGGGTAATCGGCAGCCACCGCGCAGGCGGCCGAGAAAAGCATCAGCGCAGCGCCTATCGCTCGTCTCATCGCTATCTCCTCACTGGTCTCGAATTGTTTTTGTACCGTGACAGGTTCACCGCATTATGCAGCAGCCCGTGCCACGCGGCCAGCACCGGCTAGGCGCGGCGGGATTATTCCCTAGTGTAGATGGTTTTTTACGCAGGGGGCGCGGGCAGGGTGACACGGCATAACAAGCACCGCTGCGAATGAAAGCACCGAGCAGAAAAGCGCCGGGGAAGCGTGGCTTGCGATGATGGCAAGCCGGAACTGCTGCAAAAAATTGTCGAGCGGTTTCCGCCCAATGGATCCCGCCACAAACCAAAAAGGCGGCCCCTATCGAGCGCCGGCCTGATTTGGGTGCCGCTCCGTGCCTATAGAACAAACAGTGCTGGATTGACGATACCAGCGAGCCGGCATCGCCCCTTCGGGGCGCCTG
>JBFHRT010000596.1:0-1999 GCA_041591575.1 Spongiibacteraceae bacterium | reverse complement strand
CCGCGTCGGTGTGCAATGCGCTGTTGCGCTGGCTGAATGGCGAGCACTATTGATGGCGGGCGCGATCGACGTGATTGGCCTCGGCGTGGCGGAGCAGGCACTGCTGGCGCCACCGGCACGTACTGCCCTGGCACAGGCCGCTGTGGTCATCGGCTCATCCCGACAGCTGGCCACAGTCACCCAGCAACTGCACTGCGCACAGCTGCAGTTGCCATTGCCGCCACTGCGCGAACTGCCGGCGCTGCTGGCCGAGCACCGCGACCGCGCTATCGCGGTACTCGCCTCTGGCGATCCACTGCACTATGGCATCGGCAGCTGGCTATCGCGCCATGCCGACGACCGCCCGCTGCGATTTCACCCGGCGGTGTCCAGTATTCAGGCCGCCTGCCACGAACTGGGACTGGCGCTGCAGGAGGTTGAGGTACTGAGCCTGCACGGTCGCCCGCTGGCGACGCTGCGGCGTGCACTGCGGCGCAACCGCAGGCTGGCGATTCTGACTGACCAGCACAGCGGCCCCTCCGTGCTGGCCAACGAATGCGCAGCAGCGGGGTTCGGCGACTCGCAGCTTTGGGTCTGCGAGCGGCTGGGCTATGCCAATCAACGTATTCGCACATTTAACGTTGAGGCGCTGCGTCGCCGCCCGCCCCCACGGGTCGATCCGCTGCACGTTACCGTCATCGAATTGCAAGGCGAGGGTGGTGTGCAGCCGGAGTTTCCCGGCATTCCCGATCACCACTACCAGACTGGCAGCGCCCCCGGCCGGGGGATGATCACCAAGCGCGAGGTGCGGCTGGCACTGCTGTCATTGCTGCAGCCCGCCGCAGGCGACGTGATCTGGGATATCGGCGCCGGCTGCGGTGGTGTCGCGGTCGAATTGGCCTTGTGGAACCGACGTATCGCAGTACACGCCATTGAACAGCACCCGGAGCGACTGCAGCACCTGCAGGCCAATCGCGAGCACTTCGGAGCGGTCGACAATCTGCACATTCACGCTGGCCGCGCGCCCGACTGCCTCGATGCACTGCCCGCCCCTGACAAAATCTTCATCGGTGGCAGTGACGGGGAACTGCGGCGTCTGCTAGAGCTCGGCTGGCAGCGTCTGCCCGATGGGGGCCGGCTGGCAGCCACTGCCGTCACCGATGCATCCACAAACTTGCTACAGCAATTTGCCAGACAACGCGCCGATGCCCGCATCGAATCGTTACAGCTCGCTGTCAGTAAGGGAGTCGCGACAGCGGCTAATTTCGATTACCACGCGAAACTTCCTGTCACCCTTTTCGCTTTTTCCAAACACAAGGATAGCTCGCGCCATGCAGGGTAAATTCATCGGCGTCGGTGTCGGCCCGGGTGACCCGGAGCTGATCACACTCAAGGCAGCGCGCTGCATCCAGCAGGCGCCGGTCATCGCCTACCTGAGCAATGCCGAAGGCGCGTCGCAGGCCCGCCAGATCGCGGCACCACTGCTGCAAGCCTCCGCGAACGCCTTGCGGGAGTTGCCCATCGTGATGCCCATGAGTACCGAACGCAGCGCCGCCAACGCCGCCTACGACAGCGCCGCCACCGCCATTGCCAGCGAGTTATCTGCCGGGCACGACGTGGTGTTTCTGTGCGAGGGCGACCCGCTATTTTTTGGCTCCTACAGCTATCTACTGGAACGTCTGGAGGACCGCTTTCGCTGTGAGGCAATCCCCGGCATCTCGTCGATGCACGCGGCATCAGCCGCACTCAGCCTGCCACTGGCGCTGCTCAGCGAATCACTGGCGGTTGTCAGCGGCCGCCACGAGGATGCCCTGCTGCGCGAAACTCTGCTGCGCCACGACACCGTGCTCATCCTCAAGGCCGGCGCGGCCCGCGAACGCATCCTCACGGCGCTGGAGACCACGAATCGCCTCGGCGACGCGCGATACCTCGAATACATCGGCCGCGAGCAGCAAAGAATCGAGTCCGATGTACGGCAACTGACAGCCGATCCTGGCCCCTATTTTTCCTTGTTTGTGGT
>JBFHRT010000595.1:0-2000 GCA_041591575.1 Spongiibacteraceae bacterium | reverse complement strand
TGCGCTGCGCCATCCTCACCGGCGCCGGCGCCACCTTCTGCGCGGGCATGGACCTCAAGGCCTTTCTCAGTGGCGAGCTGCCGATGGTGGAAGGCCGCGGCTTCGGCGGCCTGGTGGAGGCGCCACCGCAGAAACCGCTGATCGCCGCCGTGGAGGGCTACGCCCTGGCCGGCGGCCTGGAACTGGCGCTGAGCTGCGATCTGATCGTCGCCGCCCGTGACGCCCGCTTCGGCATTCCCGAGGTCAAGCGCGGCCTGGTGGCCGCCGCCGGTGGCCTGATGCGGCTGCCGCGCCAGACCCACTACCGCCTCGCCATGGAGCTGGCACTGACCGGCGACTTTATCGACAGTGAGCGCGCCGTTGAGGCTGGCCTGATCAACCGCGTGGTGGACAGCGGCAGCGCCCTCAGTGAGGCCCGCAAACTGGCGGCAAAAATCGTCGCCAACGGACCGCTGGCACTGCGCGCCAGCAAGCAGATACTGCGCGACTCCCAGAACTGGTCGACCGAGGAGATGTGGGCCAAGCAGCTGACCATCGCCAACAGCGTGTTCAGCAGCGAGGATGCCATCGAAGGCGCGGCGGCCTTTGCCGAAAAACGCGCGCCGCAGTGGAAAGGGAAATAGGGGAAAGGGAAATAGGAGAAGGGAAAATAGTGGCAAGCTAAATTGTAGGGTGCGCTATGCGCACCGCTTTTGCGATTACCCATTGCGCCTCTGGTGGTTCCGCCCCGATGCAGTGCAAGCGCCGAGTGCAATGCCCGCAACGCTGGGAAAACGCTTATGCGGGCCTACCGTGCGGATTTATCCGCACAGCCATACAATCCAGCGGCAAAACAGCCGCGGCTCATTGCATACTGCGATGATATTGTGCGGCTGAAGCCGCACCTACGGGGCAACCCCAGTCAACAGCCGGTGCTTTTTCGCCTGCGCGCATTGCCTCCCCCCGAGCCGCCCCGCTACTATGGGCGCTAGTCTGTCTGTACTGGAGAATCCCATGCCCGCCACCCGGAATTTCGCCGATATGATCGGCAACACGCCGCTGGTTTACCTGCGCGAAGTGTCTGAAAAAACCGGTTGCGAGATCTACGGCAAGGCGGAGTTTCTCAACCCCGGCGGCTCGGTCAAGGACCGCACCGCGCTGGGCATCATCCGCGCCGCTGAAGCCAGCGGCGAGTTGCGCCCCGGCGGCGTCATCGTCGAGGGCACCGCCGGCAACACCGGCATCGGCCTCACCCTGCTGGCCAATGCCCTGGGCTACCGCTCGGTGGTGGTGATGCCGATGACCCAGAGCCGCGAGAAAATCGAATTGCTCGAGCTCTACGGCGCCGACCTGCGCCTGGTCAAGGCCACCACCTACTCCGACCCCAACCACTATATTCACACCGCCGGCCGCCTGGCCGAGGAGCTGGCCGCCAAGGAAGCCAACGGCGCCATCTGGGCGCGGCAGTTCGACAACACCGCCAACCGCGAGATTCACCGAACCACCACCGGCGCCGAGATCTGGGAGCAGACCGGCGGCAAGGTGGACGGCTTCGTCTGCGCGGTCGGCACCGGCGGCACCCTGGCCGGGGTCAGCCTGGCACTCAAGGAGCGCAACCCCGACATCAAGATTGCGCTGTCGGACCCCCAGGGTTCCAGCCTCTACAACTACTACGCCAATGGCGAACTCAAGGCCGATGGCCGCTCCATTGCCGAGGGCATCGGCATTAGCTTTGTCACCGGCAACCTGCAGGGCGCTGAGGTAGACATGGCCTTCGAGATTGCCGACGCCGAGGCGCTGCCCTACATCTTCAATCTGCTTGGCCACGAGGGCCTGTGCCTGGGCGGCTCCTCGGCCATCAACATCGCCGGCGCGGTGCGCCTGGCCGAGGAGCTGGGACCTGGCCACACCATCGTCACCATGCTCTGCGACTACGGCGACCGCTACAAGAGCAAGCTCTACAACCCGGTATTCCTGCAGCAGATGGGGCTGCCGGTGCCGGCCTGGCTGCAGCGTTAAGT
>JBFHRT010000594.1:0-2006 GCA_041591575.1 Spongiibacteraceae bacterium | reverse complement strand
TCCACCGCCAGCACTTCGCTGCGCTCACCGCGCTGGATGTGCAGGCCGTCGTCGTCGATTTTCTGGTAGCTGCAGCCGGCCAGCATGTGCACGCCTTTCTTCTTCAGGGTGGCGCGGTGCACCCAGCCCGAGGTCTTGCCCAGGTCTTTGCCGGGCGCAGTGGGCTTGCGCTGCAGCAGGTAGATCTCGCGCTTCGCCGGCGCCGCCACCGGCTCGGCAAGACCGCCGGGGGCGTCGCTGCGCAGATCCACACCCCACTCGCTGAGCCATTGCGGCAGCGGCTGTGGCGATGCCTCCAGCTCAGAACTTTCATCATGATGGGCGAGAAACTCGGCGATATCGAAACCGATGCCGCCGGCGCCGATCACCGCCACTCGCTGTCCCACCGGTGCGTTGCCGCGCAACACGTCGATATAGGACAACACCTTGGCATGCTCGATACCGGGTATGGCCGGGGTGCGCGGGCTGACACCAGTGGCCAGCACGATATGGTCGAAGCCCTCACGCTCCAGCGCGCCGGGTTCGACGCGGGTATTCAATCGCAGCTTAACGCCGGTGTTATCGACGCGCTTAGCGAAGTAGCGCAGCGTCTCATAGAACTCCTCTTTACCGGGCACCCGTTTGGCCATATTAAACTGACCGCCGATTTTGTCGGCAGCGTCGAACAGGGTAACGTCGTGGCCGCGCTCCGCCGCCACCGTGGCACAGGCCAGTCCGGCGGGGCCGGCGCCGACCACCGCAATTTTTTTCGGCGCAGCGGTTTTCACGTAGACCAGTTCGGTTTCATGACAGGCGCGCGGATTGACCAGGCAGGAGGCACGCTTGAGCTGGAAGGTGTGGTCGAGGCAGGCCTGGTTGCAGGCGATGCAGGTGTTGATTTCGTCACTGCGCCCGCTTGCTGCCTTGTTCACCCAGTCGGGGTCGGCCAGCATTGGCCGCGCCAGCGACACCATGTCGGCCTGACCCTGGGCGAGGATGTTTTCGGCGACGTCGGGCATATTGATGCGGTTGGAGGCAATCACCGGAATCGACACCGCTGCCTTCACCTGGGCGGTGGCCTCGGCAAAAGCGGCCCGCGGCACCGAGGTGACAATGGTGGGCACCCGCGCCTCGTGCCAGCCAATGCCGGTGTTGATCAGGGTAGCACCAGCCGCTTCGATCTCGCTCGCCAGTGCCAGCACTTCCTCGCGGCTGACACCGTCGGGCACCAGATCCAGCATCGACAGGCGGTAGATGATGATGAAGTTCTCCCCCACCCGCTCGCGGGTGCGGCGCACGATTTCCACCGCAAAGCGACGGCGGTTTTCCTCACTGCCGCCGAAACGGTCTGTGCGACGGTTGGTGCGCGCCGCCAGGAACTGGTTGATCAGGTAACCCTCACTGCCCATGATCTCGACGCCGTCGTAGCCGGCGCGCTGGGCCAGCTTCGCGCTGCGGGCAAAGTCGTCGATGGTGCGCTCCACTTGCCGGGTGCTCATGGCCCGAGGCTTGAAGCGGTTGATCGGCGAGCGCAGGGCGGAGGCCGACACTGTCCACGGATGGTGGCCGTAGCGGCCGGCGTGCAGCAGCTGCAGGCAGATCTTGCCACCCTCGGCATGTACCGCCCGCGTTACCTTGCGGTGGTTGGGGATATCCAGCAGCGAGTTGAAGCTGCCTGCCAGCGGGTAGAACCAGCCGGCGCGATTGGGGTTAAAACCGCCGGTGACCATCAGCGCCACGCCGCCACGGGCACGCTCGGCGAAATAGGCCGCGAGCTTGTCGTAATTCCAGAAGCGATCCTCCAGCCCGGTGTGCATCGAGCCCATCAGCACCCGGTTCTTGAGGGTGGTGAAACCCAGGTCCAGCGGCTGCAGCAGTTGCGGGTAAGGACTGCTGGAATCAGAGCTGCTGGCATCGGGGCTGGCGGACTGGGCACTGGGGGCGGCGCGGTCAATAGCGGTCATGGCCGGTTCTCCTGCAAGAATCTCGGTGGCCTGCCTCGCCGTGGCCAGCTACGGCCAGAGCGG
>JBFHRT010000593.1:0-2011 GCA_041591575.1 Spongiibacteraceae bacterium | reverse complement strand
GGCCGGCGTGGCAATCTTTCTCGACAGAGCGCATTCCCCGGGAGATCGCCGCGTCGCTGACAAGCGCTCCTCGCGATGACGGACTGCATTGCAGCTCATGGCTCGCCCTCCCCGACGCTGCGCAGATAGTCGACCAGCGCCGCCAGCTCGTCCTCGGCCAGGGCGTAGGGCTGCATCACCGGCGGGTAGCCCTTCACCAGCTTGGCCTTGGGATCGGTGATGGATTCGCGCAGATAGGCCTCATCTGCGGTCGCGCTGCCGCCGTCGGCCAGTTCGCGCTGACTGCCGAACAGCCCCTGCCAGCTGGGGCCGACACCGCGGCTGCCATCCTGGCTGTGGCAGGCCAGGCAGCCGTGGCGCTCGGCGAGGTCGCGGCCGCGGGCGGCGGCATCGGCGGCGTCTGCCGCCAGCGAGCGCAGGTAGGCGATCAGCGCCGCCAGCTCGCTCTCGTTCAGGGCATAGGGCTGCATCACCGGCGGGAAGCCCTTCACCAGCTTCGCCTTGGGATCGGTGATGGACTCGCGCAGGTAGGCCTCGTCTGCGGTCGCGCTGCCGCCGTCGGCCAGTTCGCGCTCACTGCCGAATAGCCCCTGCCAGCCGGGGCCGACGCCGGGAGCGCCGTCCACGCTGTGGCAGGCCAGGCAGCCCAGGCCCTCGGCCAGCTGCCGGCCCTTGGCCGCCAGCCCGGTATCGGCGGTCACGGTGCCTGCACTCAGGCTCTGGGCAAAGCGCGGCTGCTGCGCCAGCCACTGCTCGAATGCCTCGGCTTCCGTCACCACCACCTTGCTGCGCATATTGTAGTGGCCAACCCCGCAGAGCTCGGCGCAGAGAATCTCGTACTCGCCGGCGCGGGTGGGCGTGAGCCAGAAATAGGTGACCGTACCCGGCACCAGATCCATCTTCACCCGGAAGTGGGGCACGTAGAAATCGTGCAGCACATCGCGCGAGCGCAGCAGCACTTTCACCGGCCGGTCCAGCGGCAGCTGCATCGGACCGCTGTTGACCAGTATGTCGTCGCGCCCGCGCGGGTCATCGGGGTCCAGGCCAAAGGGATTGGCGGCGCTGATATGGGCGACATCGGAGCGGCCCAGTTCTCCGTCCTCACCGGGGTAGCGGTAGCGCCACTGCCACTGCTGACCCAGCGCCTCCACCTCGTGGGCCTCCTCCGGCACATGCACAAAATCCGAGTAGACGAACAGTCCCGGCGTCAGCATGGCAACAATGCCCACGGTGGTCAGGCCGATCAGCCACCACTCCAGGCGGCGGTTTTCCGGTTCGTAGTGGGCGACCTGGCCGGGGCGGTGGCGGAAGCGGATCAGCGCCAGGGCGATAAAGGCGGTGATGGCGATAAACACCGCGCCGGTGATGGCCAGGGTGATGTTGAGGGTGGTGTCGATGCTGCCCCAGTTGGAGGCCAGCGGCGTAAAGGTCCAGGGGCTGAGAAAATTAAACAGCACCGAGGCGACCACAATCAGTATCAGGACAATTGCCAGAACCATTTCCAGCCCTTAGGGGAATTGACCGAGAAAGTGCGGCGGACCGCCGCGCCCTGTTCCACCGCGCCCTTATTGTTGTGCGCGGGGATTGGTGCGCGAGTGCTGCAAGCAGCGCCGCTCTGCTCCAAGCTTAGTGTTGATATGGGAAGGGCGCCAGCGGGGCGAAACTAGCGGTACATATGTAGGTGCGACTTCAGTCGCACAATGACGCGCCCTCGGCGGGATTTGTACGGCTGAAGCCGCACCTACAAGATTGGCGTCATCGCGAGGAGCGCTTTTCAGCGACGCGGCGATCTCCATCAGCTCACTGCCACACGGGCCGAGATTGCCGCGTCGCCTGCGGCGACTCGCAATGACGGCGCTTTCCCGCGGTGCCTTTGCGTTTCCCGTCCAGCGTTAACCCAGCGAGAATAGCGGAGGCGACAGCGGTGCTCACGGCGCACCCTACGAAGCTGCGCTGTTAGCGTCCGACGTCAGACTTTCGACGTCCGGCCGCTTTCTTGCGTCTCCCGTCT
>JBFHRT010000592.1:0-2013 GCA_041591575.1 Spongiibacteraceae bacterium | reverse complement strand
GCCGGCCACGGCAAACCAGAACAGCGAGGCGAACAGCGCGTCGGCGCTGTTTTCCAGGCTGCTCTCCACGGTGGCGGTCAGCAGCTGCGCCTCGTCGGCGCGCTCGGTATTGCGACTGACGATATAGCCCACCGCGCGGCGAGCATCGCTGAGGTCGGCCGCCGCCAGCGCCCGCTGCACCGCATCCACGTGCTCGCGCATGCTGCGCCAGCCGATGGCCAGGTACAGCACTAGGCAATCCAGCGCCAGCGCCAGCAAGGGCTGCTGCGCCACCAGCTGCGCGCGCAGCCAGGCGATGGCAATGACCGGCGGCAGCACCAGCAGCGCCCAGCCCAGCACACCGCGCAGGCGCCTGGCCGGGCCACGATTGAGGTAGTGCTCGATGCGCGCCGTCAGCGCGCCAAAGCCCACCAGCGGGTGGGCGCGTCGCGGCTCGCCCAGGCAGCGATCCAGCAGCAGCGCCAGCACCAGCGCCAGCGGTAGGTACAGAGCCTCAGGCACGGCGCACCTCGCCCGCGGATTCTCTCTCACCGGCGCCGGCGATGGAGTCGGCCAGCGCCTCCATCGCCAGCTCCGCCACCACCTGCCCCAGGCGGGTGTGCTTGCCGCACCAGCGCACGGCCGGACCGTCGCCGCTGACAATCACCACGCTGTCGGTGCCGGTGCCAGTGGCCAGCTCGCCGGAAACCGGGCTGCGCACGCCCAGCTGCTGTAATACCGCGGCCTTGGCCTCGGTGACCAGCATCAGCATTTCGGCCATGGCGGCGGGCGTCAGCGATAGCGAGCTGATCACCACGCTGTTGATGGTGCCCGCCGGCGGCGACGCTTGTTTAGCTGACTGCGCCTCACTCCAGTCGGCGGGGTCGCCGGCGCGGCGGGCATTGCTCAGGCCACAGGTGATCAGCACCTCCACGGTGCCGCCCTCGACCCGGGCCGAGCGCGCGCGCAGCGAATTCATCGACGCCGCCGTCATCAGCCCCACGCTGTCGCCGGTCCAGCCCTGATTGGCGCAATACTGGGCCAGCGCCTGCTCCGGCGGCTGCTCGGTTTGAGCGCCGGATACGCGCAGGTTCAGCACCCGCCGGGCGCGGGCCAGGCCACCGTTGAGCACCGCCGAACTCAGGCAGCTGCGCTCCCCCGGCCACTGCAGGCACAGGTGGCGCTCGGTCTTGTGCCAATGCCATTCCACCGCGTTCGGCTCAGCCAACCTGGGAGCGCTCCCAGTCGCTGATAATACGCGCCAGTTCGGCAACGCCGTCGCTCAGTGCCGCCGGCCCCGGCTGCAGAATATGGGCAGACTTGATCTCGTGCAGCTGACCGCTGGCCACCGCCGGTATGGCGTCCCAGCCCGGACGCTCACTGACCTGGCCGGGCTGGAATTTGCGCCCACACCAGGAGCCGATAATGATGTCCGGCGCCCGTCGCACCACCTCGGTGGAGTCGGCAATAATGCGGCCCTTGGCATCGGGGCGGGTGGCATGGTCGGCAAAACAGTCGATGCCGCCCGCCAGCTCAATCAGCTCCGACACCCAGCCGATACCGGAGATCAGCGGATCGGGCCACTCCTCGAAATACACCCGCGGCCGCCGCTGCAACGCGGCCGCCTGCGCGGCGACGCGGTCCAGATTGGCCTGCAGCTCGGCGCTGAGGACAGCGGTCTTGTCTGCCACCCCCAGCAGCCGGCCCAGGGTGCTGATCATCTCGAAAATGCCCGCCACCGTGCGCTGGTTGAAGATATGCACCTGCAGACCGGCGCGCACCAGGTCGGCGGCGATATCAGCCTGCATATCGGAAAAGCCCAGCACCAGGTCCGGCTCCAACTCAAGGATCTTGCTCTCCTTGGCGCTGGTGAAGGCTGAGACCTTGGGCTTTTCCTTGCGCGCGCGCGGCGGGCGCACGGTGAAACCGGAAATGCCGGCAATGCGCTGCTCTTCGCCGATGAGATACAGCACCTCGGTGGTTTCCTCGGTGAGGCAGACGATGCGCCGCGGCCAGTCAGTCATGATACAAATC
>JBFHRT010000591.1:0-2013 GCA_041591575.1 Spongiibacteraceae bacterium | reverse complement strand
GATGTGGTAAATCACTGCGCGGCGGCCAGCGCCCGCTGCGCCGCCGCCCGCCCCGCAATCACCCCACTGGCGAAACAGGCGGTCAACAGATAGCCGCCGGTGGGGGCCTCCCAGTCCAGCATTTCGCCCACGCAGTACACCCCAGGCAGTTTGTTCAGCATCAGCGAGTCATCCAGCGCCGCAAAGGCGACGCCGCCGGCGGTGCTAATGGCTTCGTCCAGCGGGCGGCAACTGGTCACGGTCTGCGGCAGACGCTTGAGCAGCGCTGGCAGGGCATTGAGGTCGTGCATCTGCTCTTTACTGGTCAGCGCCTTGAACAGCGCCAGTTTGGCGCCGGACAAGTGCAGCTGCTTGCGCAGCACGTTGGCCAGCGAGTCCTTGGGCTTGCGCCGCGCCAGCGCCTGGCGCAGCTCCCCCTCAGAGCGATCCGGCAGCAGGTCCCAGTGCAGGGTGCATTCGCCTGCTGCGTCGATGGCATCGCGGATCTGGCTGGAGGCGGCGTAGACCAGGCTGCCCTCGATACCGTAGACGGCGATCAGGGCATCGCCTTTGCGGTACCAACTCTCGGCGCCGCCCTCGAGACGCAGCGCAATATTTTTCAGCGGTGCGCCGGCCTGTTCACGTTGAAATTCCTGCGACCAGGGGTAGTTAAAGCCGCAGTTGCTGGGGCGGAATTCCGCGCAGTGAATGCCCCTGGCGGCTAACAGTTCCATCCAGCGGCCGTCGGAGCCCAGTGCCGCCCAGCTGCCACCGCCCAGTGCCAGCACCGCCACCTCGACCTGCAGCGCCATCTCGCCGCCGGGGCCCTGAATGCGCAAATCACCCCGCTCGCTCCAGCCCAGCCAGCGGTGGCGGCAGTGGATGCGCGCGCCCTGCTCGCGCAGCCGGGCCAGCCAGCGGCGCAGCAGCGGCGCGGCTTTTTTCTCCAGCGGAAACACGCGGCCGGAGCTGCCGACAAAGGTGTCCACCCCCAGCTCGGCGCACCACTGGCGCAGATCCTCGGCACCGAAGGCCTGCAGCCAGCGACCGATCTCGGGCTGGTGCTCGCCGTAGCGGCCGAGAAAGTCTTTGGCGTTTTCACTGTGGGTGATATTGAGGCCGCCGATACCGGCGCGCAGCAGCTTGCGCCCCGCGGTGGGCTTGGCCTCGAACACCTCCACCGACAGCCCGGCAGCCGCCAGCTGTTCGGCGGCCATCAAGCCGGCGGGGCCGGCGCCGATCACCGCGGCCTGCACCTTGCGCACCTGCGGGACGGTCACGGCTCAGTCCTTCATCAGGTACTGGGCGCGGGCCTTGGCGATGGGCGAGGCCTCATCTTCCTGCCAGGCGGTGATGCTGACATTGATCATGCGCCGCCCCAGGTAGACCAGCTTGCAGCGCGAATAGGTCTCGCCGTAGCGGCCGGCACGCACGAAGTCGATACCGAAATCCACGATCTTGGGAATGCGCTCGACGCCGGTGTGCTGCAGCACGTGCACCATGGCCGACAACTCCATAAAGCCGGCGATGGCGCCGCCATGCAGGGCCGGCAGGGTGGGGTTGCCGATATTGCTCTTCTTGGCGGGCAACAGGAAGCAACCCTCCTCGTCCAGCATCTGAATGCCCAGGGTCTTGGCGTAGGGCACCTGTTCGATGCGCTGCTGAAAGGCGTCTTTGTCCATGGCGGCCTCCTAGGATCGCTGTGCTTGCTGGGCGCGAAATTCGCGGCGCAGATCGGCGAATAGCGCCGTTTCCATGCGGAAGAAATTGCCCACCGCCGAGGCGATGGGGCGCTCGGGGTCGCCGTGGTGGGCCAGCGCACGGGTGAAGATCACACTCTCGGTCTCACGGTAGACCTCGGCATCGGCGTAAATAGTCTGGCCGGGCGTGGCCGGGCGCATATAGTCGATACGCAGGTCGATGGTGGGGGTCATGCCGAGATCGTCCAGTGCGGTGGCGGCGGCAAAGCCGCAGCAGGTGTCGAGCAAGGTGGTGATCACACCGCCGTGCAGCACGCCAGTCTCGGGGTCGCCG
>JBFHRT010000590.1:0-2014 GCA_041591575.1 Spongiibacteraceae bacterium | reverse complement strand
GTGGATTACCTGGTGGTGGGCGGCATCGCCCGCGACGCCCGCGGCGGCCTGCGCGTGGACTTCGAGCTGCTGGACGTGCATGCCCAGCGGGTGATTCTCAGTGGCAGCGAGAGCGGCACCCTGGCGGAGATGCGCGACATGGCGCACGCAGTGAGCGATCGCGTGTACGAGAAGCTGACCAACATCAAGGGCGCCTTTGCCACCAAGCTGCTGTACGTGTCGGCCCGTCACCAGCGCGGCGGCCCCAGTGTGTTCCGCTTGCTGATGAGCGATATCGACGGCGCCCGCGAGCGCGTGCTGCTGGAGCAGAGCGAGCCGATCATGACGCCCAGCTGGGCGCCTAACGGCAAGATCATTTCCTATGTGTCGTTCGAAACCAGTCGCCCGGCGATCTATCTGCACAATGTGGAAACCGGCCAGCGCAAGCAGCTGACCAATTTTTCCGGCATTAATGGCGCGCCGGTATGGGCGCCCGATGGTCAGCGCATGGCCATGGTGCTGTCCAAGGACGGCAACCCGGACATCTATGTGATGGACCTGGTGAGTCAGCAGCTGCAGCGGGTCACCCGCCACTTCGCCATCGATACCGAGCCCGACTGGATGCCCGACGGCAAGTCGCTGATCTTCACCTCGGATCGTGGTGGCAAGCCGCAGATCTATAAAGTGAACATCGCCAGTGGTCATGTCGAGCGTATGACCTTTATTGGTGACTACAACGCGCGCGCGCGGGTGCTGCCGGGCGGGCAGGGCATGATCATGGTGCACCGCAGCAACGGCGACTTCCATATTGCCGTGCAGGACTTCAAGCGCGGCAGCGTGACCCCGCTCACCCAGACCAGCCTGGACGAGTCGCCCAGCGTGGCCCCCAACGGCACCATCCTGCTCTACGCCACCAAGCACGGCGGTCGCGGTGTGCTGGCGGCGGTGTCGGTGGATGGTGGTGTGCAGTACCGGCTGCCCTCCCAGTATGGCGATGTGCGCGAGCCGGCGTGGTCGCCCTACCTGGAACGGCGTTAATATTTAGCATTTTGGGGTTCAGGCGTTGACACCCAAACCAAAGGAAATCATGCTTCGGGGCTGTTCCGGGTGACAGCTGGAAACCAAATAGTCAGCTTTTAATAACGAGGATTGGAATACCCTTATGAACAACATCAATCTCAAGTCGCTGCTGAGCGTCGCCTTTGCCTCCGCGCTGCTGGTCGGCTGTGCCTCCACCGAGACAGATGACAGCGGCCAGGTAGCTACTCAGGACAGCCTGAGCGGATTCGACGGATCTGTTAGCGGCGGCGCTGCCAGCCAGCAGCCGCAGGACGTGACCCCCGTCGAGGAAGTGGTTGAGCTCGAAACTGTGTTCTACTTTGATTTCGACCAGTCTAGCCTGACCCCCGAAACCCGCGGTGCGCTGGATGCACAGATCGCACGCCTGAAGGGCACTGTAGGCACCATTCGTCTGGAAGGTCACGCCGATGAGCGCGGCACCCGCGAGTACAACATCGCCCTAGGTGAGCGTCGTGCCAAGGCTGTCGCCGACTACATGGCTCTCAACGGCATCTCCCGCTACCGCATCGAAACCGTTAGCTACGGTGAAGAGCGTCCGGCGGTATTCGGTCAGGACGACGATGCTCTGGCCAAGAATCGCCGCGTCGAGCTGAAGTAAGCCGGCCATGCGATTCTCCAGGCTCACCCTGATGACAGCGGCGTCGCTGCTGTCATCTCAGCTGCTGGCGCAAGCGCCGGTATTCGACGCCACCCGCCCGCCTGCGCAGGAACCGGCACGGGCGCATGCTGCCAGCAGCTCGCCGCAAGAGGAAATTTACTACCAGTTGCAGCAGTTGCAGCGGGAAGTGATGGAACTGCGCGGCCAGGTGGAAGAGCAGGGGTACCAGCTGCAGCAGCTCAAGCAGCAGAGCCTGGATCGCTATATTGATCTCGATCGCCGCATTGGCGCCGCCGGTGGCACGCCGGCGGCAGCCGCCGAGCCGTCGCGTCCGACCGCGGCGGCACCGGTTGCCGG
>JBFHRT010000589.1:0-2018 GCA_041591575.1 Spongiibacteraceae bacterium | reverse complement strand
TGATGTGGTGTTTCTGCTGCTGGTGTTTTTTATTTTTGTGCTGCTGTCGATGACAGTACAGCGCGGCCTGCCGGTGGAACTGCCACGCGTCGATAGCGCCGAGACCATCACCCGAGAGTCGGTGCAAATCAGTATTACCCGCGAGGGCAAGCTGGCGGTCAACGGCGACACAGTGATGCTGGCGCAACTGGTAGGCGCGGTGCAGGCGGCGCTCAAGCCTGCCGACGCGCCGGTGATCATCCAGGGCGACAAGCAGGCGCATCTGGGCATTGCGCTGCAGGTGCTGGAGCGGCTGTCCCAGGCCGGTATTGGCAATATCGCCTTCGCCGCCGAGCGCAGTGATAGTGATGACTGAGGCCTTCAGTATTGAGCAGCGGCCGCTGCTGAGCTGGACCGCATGGGCGGTCCTGGCGGTCGCGCTACACGGCGCGCTGCTGGTCTGGCTGCACCGCGACATCCAACCCGCCACCATTGAACTGCACAGCGGTCGCACGGCGGTTGCCGTCAGCTGGGCCGCGGCAGCGCCATCCATGCCGACAACGGCGCAGGCGGCTGCACCGGCGCCGCTAATCAGCGCCGAACAGGGCAAGCAGAAAACCACGCCCAGAAAAGCCGCCAAACCCCGACCTGAAGCGCAATCTCTGCCGGAACCGCTTGTTCCCGTTGCCGATACCGCGGTGCCCGCCGAAGCACAGCAGCCTGTCACTCCGGCTGAGAATGCAACGGCGGCACCCCCCTCCCCCGCAGCGACGTCTGCTCAGACCAGTCAACAAGCACAGGGCTCACGCCAGGCTGAGGCGATTTCAGGGCGGCAGCCCGAGTATCCCTATCGCGCTATTCAACGCAACCAGCAAGGGCGCGTACTGGTGGCACTGACGGTGGACGCCAAGGGTCGTGCGAGCGATATCGTGCTGGAGCGTTCCAGCGGCTACTACCTGCTGGATCAGGCGGTGCTGAGCTTTGTAAAACGGGAGCGCTTTCAGCCCGCCATGCGCGATGGCCTGGCCATCAGCAGTCGGCAGGAATTTGGCTTTTTATTTCAATTGCACTGATAGCGGTGCTGGCGCCCGACCGTGCGGCCGGCAATCGGCCAGCCAATGCCGCCAGCGGCATCAACAGCCCTGGCATCCATGCCAGGGTAAAGGCCACCGCCGAGGCGGCGGTACTTAAAGACAACAACCACAACACGCTGCCAAAACCCACTCCATCCAAAACCAAAGCCAGTAGCAGCGACAGTGCCGACGCCAGCACGCCGCCGAGCCGTAGACAGTAACACCCAGGCGCCGACAGCACCTGGTGACCAGCAAGGCGCTGCCAGTGACGAGGCTGGCACAGGGCGGCACCGGCCATTGCCCCGTAATTCAGCAGCAAACACAGCAGCAGCGTCATTCGGCCAACTCCTGTGCTGAGGTGGTCGTACGCTGCCGCTGGACCGCAGCGCCGCGCAGTCGCCGCGCTGCGGCCAATGCGATAGCGGCAGCCGCCAGCAGCATCAGGTCCATGCCGGCAACAGCCCACTGCCCCGCCGGCAAGGTGGCCAGCAAGTGGTCGCCCGTGCTTAAAGCATTGAACAGCACCGCCAGCAGCGCCGTGATCGCAACGGCCATACACTGCTCGGCGAAGGCACGCCGGTATGGACGCATAGCGGCGTGCACAAAGCTGGCCAGCCAGGCCAGATAAAACACCCACACTTCCACAGCGGCCCTGCCGGCGCCGAACACGCTGAATTCACCGGGCAGCAGGCGATTGATCACAAAGTAGCTGAAAGTCGCCAGCACGATGCCACAGACGCTGCCCACCGTCAGCGCTTCCACCGCACGAAATCCCGCGCTGCTAACCAAGCGCTTGCGCCGCGCCTCCAGCCAAAAGAAAAAACCGGTGGCGATCATCACGCAGCCGGCCAGCCCCGCCAGAAAATACAGCCAGCGCAGTGACCAGTGCTCAAACTGGATAAAATGCAGACCGACAAAAAACCGTTGCACCCCCATCATCGGCGCCGCGCTAAACTCATGAAGCAG
>JBFHRT010000588.1:0-2018 GCA_041591575.1 Spongiibacteraceae bacterium | reverse complement strand
TAAAGCGGGGGTTGACCCCATATAATGTGTGGTGCAGCGGTGCGTTGGGTTCTGGGTATTGCAGCTGTACCCTGCTGTAGGGTGGTTCGAGGCCGGTGATCCAGGCACCGAAACTGGCCACGCCCGCCAGAATCAGGTCCACTAACAAGCGCTGGCAGCACAGTGGTTCGGGAAGCTGCCACTGCAGTACCACCTCGCCACCCTCGCGGCTGATGATTAACGGACCGCAGTCCAGCGCCAGCGATTGGTACTGTTCCACCAGCGCCAATGCGTCGGCCAGTCTTGACGACGACATCACCAGATAACTGAGCACCGAGAAGGCGGCGGGCTGGATGGCGCAGCCCAGTCGCAAGCCGATCTCCGCGTCGCCGCTGTCTTGTTCGATGTGTTGCAGGAGCTGCAGCAACACCTGCAATGGCAGGCGACCACTGCTGTCGCCTTCGGCCTGGCGCCAGGGCGCTGGCAAATGCTGGGGATAGCCTAGCGTGCGTGCGGCGCGCAGCACCTCCGATACCAGGGCGGCAGAAACCGAGTGAATCGCGGGGCTGCCGGGCATCGGCGCCTCCCATTTTGATGATTCTCGAAGCAGCTTAAGCGTGGATCATAGGTTGCATCGGTGTAGCTTGTCACTCCATCTTGGCCTGGTTCGGCCGTTCATTATTCGTAGCGGTAAATGGACAGCTTGCCCGGCGGCAGCGTCAGCGCCTGCTCGCCGTCGAGGGCGTTGTGCTGGGCGGCGACGATTTCGTTGCGGCCGTCGCCGTCGACATCGGTGACGATGGCCATGCCGAACATCTTTCCGGTATCGACGATGTCTTCGCGGAATGTGCCATTGGGCAGCTGGATAAACGCATAGAGCTTGTCATTGCCGTCGCCGGGCACGGCGATGTCCAGGCGGCCGTCGTTGTTGATGTCGCCGACATTGAAAATGCCGGGCACCCCCGGGCTGCCGGGGTTGCTGCCCCAGTCCAGGCTGACGCGAAAGTTCTGGGAAATGATCTGCTTGCCGGCGGCCCAGGCGGCCTCGCTAGTGGGATCGGCGGGTATCTCGAAGGCGTACAGCCCCGGCGGAATCAGCAGATTACCGTCGGCGTCCTGAAAGCGTGGATCGTCCTGGTTGTTGTGGGAGTCCACCACCAGCTCGTCGGCACCGTCGCCGTCCAGGTCGGCGAATTCCATGTGATAGCCGAGGCCGATACTTCGGTCGATGACATGTACCTGCCATTCGCCGGCATAGTCGTTGGCGGGCGCCGGAGCCGCAAGATTTTCCAGCCACAGCAGTGAGGGGTTGCGCGGCGAGGGCGAGGGATTGGGATGGCCGAAGAACTGGCTCAGCACGATATCCTCGTCGCCGTCGTGGTCGAGGTCGTGCAGCTTGATAAACACACCGCCGACACCGGTGGCGATCAGGTGGTAGCTGAAACCGCCGTTGCCGAGGTTGCGGTACCACTCCACCTTCAGCTCCTCCTTGCCATCGGGAGTGCCCAGCGGGTTGTCCGGGCGCTGGGTCTTGGCCGAGGTGGTGACGATATCCAGCAGGCCGTCGCCGTCGAGGTCGACCTGTTCCGACTCGTGCCAGAAATACAGGCCGCTGGTGAGCGATGTTGTGTGCTGCGGGCTGAAGAAATTGTGCGGGCGCGACACGATGCCGCTGCCGTCACCGGCCAGCCACAGGTGGGCGCCACCCAGAGTGGTCAGAAAACCGGTCTGCACCACCACGTCGAGGTGACCGTCGCCGTTAACGTCCATCACCTGGGGCGTGTTGATGAAAGGGTAGCCGTCGGCATCATTGGGGCCGATCAATACGCTTTCCTGCCAGGGGCCTTCCAGGCCAGAGTCACTGCGAAACAGCCGCAGCGCGCCGCGCGCGGCTGCGGTGGGTGGCCCGGGCAGGCCGCCTTCGAGCAGGGTGGCGAGCAGAATTTCCTGGCGGCCGTCGCCGTCCAGGTCAGCCACGTCGATAAAGCCGGCGGACACCTGTTCCACCTTGACCGGGAATTCGGTATAGCTGCCGGCCT
>JBFHRT010000587.1:0-2020 GCA_041591575.1 Spongiibacteraceae bacterium | reverse complement strand
TCGTCGGGCAACTCGAGTTGCTGCAGGCACCAGCGGTGCAGGGCTTCCATCACGGTGAGGGGTCCGATGTTTTTCTCAGGCAGGCGGGCATCCTATCAGAGAATCCTTTATTATCCACCTCTCCCAAAACATGGCGACAACGGCTGGCGGACGTCGACTTGAACACGCAACATTTGGCATTGCTATTACTACTCGGCGCATCCGCGGCGATGGCGGCGGACAGCGATGAGTGGCGCTGTATCCCCAATGCCGACGGCAGCGACTGGGATTGCGCAGCCATGCCCACCGCAGCGCCGCCGGCCAGCAGCGACGAAGCCGTTGAAAACAGCAGCGCAAACACGTCCTGCTCAGAAGAACCCGACGACGGCCGCCCGGGCGTGATCTACAGCCGCAGCGAGGACGGCGTCGACTGGGCCTGCCAGCTCAACCCCGACAGCGACAGCTGGGACTGCCAGCCCCTGAGCGGCGCCGCCGAGGGAGAGCCGCCGCCAAAAAAGCCTGCAGCGTTGCGCCAGACTCACGGCAGCCGTGAGTGGACCTGCACACCCCGCAAACAGTCCACCGCGTGGGACTGCGCGCAGCGCCCCCTGAGCGAAGCCGCCGCCCTGGCGCACCCCTGGCACTGGGTAGACCAGCGCTACCTGAGCCCGTCACAGCGCTGCGACCTCGCCCCCGGCTGCCGCGGCCGCTACATCGAGCCGGCGCGCGACTGGCCCAACGCCGATGAAAGCCCGCGCACCGCGCCGCTGCAGGCCAGCGCCCTGCGCTCAACGCTGCAGGGCGACTACGTCAGCTTCAACGGCGAGGTGGAGCTGCGCAAGGGCAACCTCAGCCTGGAAGCCGGTCGCGCCGAATACCGCCGCGACAGCAATGCGCTGACCCTGGCCGATGGCGTCACCCTGCGCCAGCCCGGCGTGTTGCTGCGCGGCGAGTCCGCCAACATCGACACCTCCAGCGGCCTCGGCGAGCTGCGCCAGGCGCGCTTCCTCAGCTATGACGCCGGCGCCCGCGCCAGCGCCGAGAAGATCGAGCGCCCCAGCCCGCTGCGGCTCAAGCTGAAAAACGCCAGCTACACCCAGTGCTCACCCGACAACGAGACCTGGTCGATCAAGGCCCGCCGCATCGAGCTGGACTATGCCAGCGGCCGCGGCGTCGCCCGCGACGCCAGGATACAGGTGCACGGCGTACCGGTGCTGTACTCGCCGTGGCTGGACTTTCCGGTGGACGACCGCCGCAGCACCGGCCTGCTGTGGCCCAGCCTGGCCAGCAGCGATGGCGGCCTGGACCTGTCGGTGCCCTACTACATCAACCTGGCCCCCAACTACGACATGACGCTGACGCCGCGCCATCTGGAAGCGCGCGGCGACATGCTGGAGAGCGAGTTCCGCTACCTGGACCGCCACGGCTACTGGGAGTTGGCCGCGGCCTACCTGGACGACGACAAGCAACTCAACCGCGACCGCTGGCTGGGCAGCCTGCGCGAACAGGGCCAGATCGACCAGCACTGGCAGACCTCGATCGACTACAGCCGGGTCAGTGACGACGACTACTTTCGCGACCTCGGTATCGCCAGCCTGGCGGTCAAGCGCAGCACCCACCTCAACCAGCGCGCCGCTGTTGAATACCTGGGCGAGCGCTGGCGCTCGGCACTGAAACTGCAGCAGTACCAGACTATCGCCGATGTCGACGAGCCCTACCGCAAGCTGCCCCAGTGGCAGCTGAGTTATCGGCCGACGGTGGACAACTTTGCGCTGGAGCCGATCCTGCTGCTGGACATCACCCGCTTCGACCACAAGGACAGCGTCGCCAGCGGCGGCAGCGAGATCACCGGCGAGCGCGCCTACAGCGAGGCCGGGCTGCGCCTGCCCATGCACTGGCGCGCCGGTTATCTAGCGCCGGCGGTCAAGCTGCGCGACCTGCGCTACTCACTGGACGGCAGCAGCAGCGGCAATCCCGAGACCCATGTGTGGCAGGCCAGCCTCGACGCCGGCCTGTTTCTGGAACGGCCCCTGGCCGGCGG
>JBFHRT010000586.1:0-2026 GCA_041591575.1 Spongiibacteraceae bacterium | reverse complement strand
GCTGGACGTTGACGCCTTCAGCGCCGGTGTGCGCGACGCCATCGAAGAAAACGAGTGGCGCATGACCCAGGAAGAAATTGTCGCCACCCTGCAGGCCTACCAGCAAAAGCAGATGGCGGAGCAGCAGGCCAAGCAGTCGGCCGCCGCCGAGGCCAACAAAAAGGCCTCCGAGGATTTCCTGGCTGAAAACGCCAAGAAAGAAGGCGTGGTGACCCTGCCCAGCGGCCTGCAGTACCAGGTCATTGAGGCCGGTGAGGGTGCCAAGCCCGGCGCCGACGACGAAGTCACTGTGCACTATGCCGGCACCCTGATCGACGGCACTGAGTTCGACAGTTCCTACAAGCGCGGTGAGCCCATCACCCTGCCGGTGGGTGGCGTTATCGCTGGCTGGACCGAGGCGCTGCAGCTGATGCCGGTGGGTTCCAAGTGGAAACTGTTCATCCCCTCCGACCTGGCCTACGGCCCCGGCGGCACCGGCGGTGCTATCGGCCCCAACGCGGCGCTGATTTTCGACGTGGAGCTGATCGGTATCGGCGGCGAGGAAGCTGCTGCCGAGGACTGATAGCCCCCGGCGTTAGACCAGCCAGCGCGCTGCCAGCGGAATCAGCAGCGCGCTGACCGTTCCGGTCAGGCACAGCGCCAGGCTGGAAAAGGCACCGGCCACCGGGCTGCGCTCGAAGGCCCGGGCGGTGCCGATGGCATGGGCCGCCAGGCCCA
Organism: Spongiibacteraceae bacterium; assembly: GCA_041591575.1. Classification (GTDB taxonomy): domain Bacteria; phylum Pseudomonadota; class Gammaproteobacteria; order Pseudomonadales; family Spongiibacteraceae; genus JBFHRT01. The sequence goes on along the minus strand of JBFHRT010000586.1, from coordinate 1,309 downwards.
GGCAAAAGCCCCACACCCGGTCGTCCTCGACGCCGAGCCGCGTCATCAGCCAGGACACCACTGTAATTCCCACCACCCCGGTCAGAATCACCGCACCTGCGGCCACCGTCGCCAGCCCGCCGATGCTCTCGGCGATGCCGATGGCGATGGGTGTGGTCACCGATTTGGCCGCCAGCGAGGCCAGCGTCTGCTCGCTGCCGCCCAGGCTCCAGGCCAGCGCCAGCGCTGACAGACTGGCAAAGCTCGCGCCCGCCAGCACCGTGATCATCAGCGGCGCCGCCATGGCGCGAATCAGGTGCAACTGGCGGTACATGGGCACCGCCAACGCCACCGTGGCCGGGCCCAGCAGAAAACTGAGAAAACGGGCATCGACCGCGAAGTCGGCGTAGTCGATATCCAGTGCCGCCAGCGCGATGGCCACCAGCACCGCGCCGGAGATAGTGGGGTGCAGCAGCGGCAGGTTGCCGCGGTGCAGGTACAGCCGGCGGCCCAGTTCGTAGGCAGCCAGCACCAGGGTCATGGCCAGCAGCGGCCCGCTCAGGGCGTCAATCACCGCGCTTCCCCATGGTCAGCTTCATCAACAGGGCGCAGAACAGCAGGGTGAGCACAGTGCCGCCCACCACCGCGGCGAGAAAGGCCGGCCACTGGTCGCGAAAACCGGCTCCGAGAAAGAACAGCCCCGCCGAGGGCACAATCAGCAGCAGCGGCAGCGCGCCGATCATGGCCTGGCTGGCGCGCTCCAGCAGCGGCGGCACCTCGCCGTAGGCCACCAGCGCGGCGAACAACAACAGCAAACCGATTACCGGGCCGGGAATGCTCAGCCCCAGCAGTGCGGCGATGGCTTCGCCCAGCAGCTGAAAGCCGAACAGCGCCAGCAGGCCGGTGGCATTCATCGCGCTTTCAGGCTGGCCAGCGACACCAGCGCCAGCGCCACAAACCAGATCAGCGACCAGGTGGGCATGCTCTGGCCGAGGAAAGTCCACACCACCTCGGCGCAATTGCCGTCGCCCATCATCAGCGTCTTGAAGGCGGTCGACAGCGGCAGCGCCTCCAGCATATATTCCAGACTGGGACCGCAGGCCGGTACCTGATCCGGCGGCAGGCTCTGCAGCCACACCTGGCGACCGGCCACCGCGGCGCCGAGGCCGGTGCTCAGCAGCAGCAGGCCGGCGTAAATCCAGCGGCCGACCACACCCGGGTTGTGCAGCAGCGCGACGAAGGCGAACAGTGCCGCCAGCACGTAGAAGCCGCGCTGGGTGATGCACAGCGGGCAGGGGTTGAGGCCCAGGAATTTTTCCGTGTACAGGGC
>JBFHRT010000585.1:0-2026 GCA_041591575.1 Spongiibacteraceae bacterium | reverse complement strand
CATTGAACTGCAGCTGACCGTGCGCCGCCGGCTCCAGCCCGGCAATGGCGCGCAGCAGGGTGGTCTTGCCACAACCGCTGGGGCCGCACAGCGCGGTAATGCCGGCGGCCTCGATGTCGGTGTCCACCCGCAGCTGAAAATCCGGCCGCTGCAGCGACAAATCAATACGCAGGCTCACGACTTGGCCCCGTAATCGAGCTCGGCGCCGGCCTCGCCACCGGCGCGGCGGTTAAGGCTGTACACCGCTGCCAGCACCAGCAGCGAAAACGCCATCAGGCCGCCGGCCAGCCAGTGGGCGCTGGCGTAATCTAGGGTCTCCACCCGGTCGTAGAGGGCGATGGACAGCACCTGGGTCTCGCCGGGAATATTGCCGCCGATCATCAGCACCACGCCGAACTCGCCCACGGTGTGGGCAAAGCCCAGGGTGGCGGCGCTGAGAAAATGCTGGCGGGTCAGCGGCAGCACCACATTGAAAAAGCGGTCCAGGCGACCGGCGCCGAGGGTGGCGGCCGCTTCAAGTAAACCGCCGGGCAGGGCGCGAAAACCCGCCTGCAGCGGCTGCACTACAAAGGGCAGGGAGTAGATCACCGAGGCGATCACCAATGCCTCGAAGCTAAACGCCAGGCGCTGGCCGGTGAGCGCCTGCCAGCCCTGCGCCACCGGGCTGTCCGGGGCGAAGGCGATCAGCAGGTAAAAGCCCAGCACCGTGGGCGGCAGCACCAGCGGCAGCGCCACCACCGCCTCGATCAGCGAGCGCCCGCGCAGGCGGCTGTGGGCCAGCCACCAGGCCAGCGGCGTGCCGATCAGCAGCAGCAACACCGTGGTGACGCCAGCCAGCTGCAGCGTCAGCGCGATGGCGCTCCAGTCGCCGGGATTCACTGCTGCCCGGCGCGGGTATAGCCGGCGCGTTCGATGATGGCTTGGGCGGGCTCAGACTGCATAAAGGCGACAAACTCCCGGCTGGCGGCGTGATCAGCGGCGGATTGTAACAGAAGCCCCTGCTGCTCGATGGACGGATGCCATGCAGCAGGCAGCGTCAGCGCGCGCAGCGGGCCGCTCTGAGCCTGGGCTTGGGCGACAAAGCCGTAGCGGGCGTGGCCGCGCTGCACCAGTAGATAGGCCTGGCCGATATTGCCCGCTTCCACCCGGCTGTCTGCCGTACTGTCCCAGAGGCCGAGTTTTTCATAGAGGCTGCGGGCGGCGACGCCATAGGGCGCCACCCGCGGATTGGCGATGGCCACTGTGCGCGCCGGCGCCTGCGCCAGCAGCGCCACCACACTCATGGTGTCGGCAGAATCCGGCAGCTCGGCGCCGCGGGCGGCGACCAGTGCCAGCCGGCCCAGGGCGTAGGTAAAAGGAGGCTGCGCGCCGAAGCTGTCGCGGTACAGCGCCTGCGGGCGTTCGGCATCGGCAGACAGCAGCACCTGGAAATCGGCACCGTGGCGCAGCTGCTGATACAGCACGCCGCTGGCGGCGGCGCTGATGCGCAGCTCATGCCCGCTCTGGCGCCGGAATTCAACGGCAAGCAGCTCCAGGGTGGGGCGGAAATTGCTGGCCACCGCCACTTTGACGGTATCAGCGAGTACGGCGCCGGACAGCCAGAATAGTGCGAGGGCGGCGGTGGTGCGCACAGCGCTCCCTACAAGAGGTTGGACAAAACTGATCAGCATCGTTGTTCGTAGGGTGCGCCGTGCGCACCAAAGCGTCTCCCGTCTCCCGTCAAGCGTTTTGCGCCTTAGGGCGTGCGTGCCAAACACCACACCTCCACCCGTCGCGCACCGGCCCGGCCGAGTATATCCGCCAGCGCCTGGGCTGTCGCGCCGGTGGTCACCACATCGTCCACCAGCGCGATATGGCGCCCGCGCACGGCCTGGGGCTGGCGCAGGGCGAAGGCGCCGCGCAGATTGCGACGGCGACCGGCGGCATCCAGTTGTTGCTGGGCCGGAGTCGGTGTCACCCGGCGCAGGGCGTCGGCCACCGGAATACCCCAGTGTCGCCCCCAGTGCTGCGCCAGCCGCTCGGCCTG
>JBFHRT010000584.1:0-2027 GCA_041591575.1 Spongiibacteraceae bacterium | reverse complement strand
CCGGCATAGCCGGAGGAAATCAGCGCCGCGATCAGGTAGGCGATCAGGTGCCGGCGCTGGACGCCGTTCGCCAGTTCGATGCCGAAGATCCGTTGTGCTGCCATGCTGTGTTTTCCTAAGTGGTGTTATCGCTATTTTTCACCGGGCAATATTCGCCGGGCGAGGTGCCGCGCCAGGGAGATCGCCACGGCGCTTAACAGCGCCTCGCGATGACGGATATTTCTGCGGCGCCTTATCCCTGCTGTCATTGCGAGGAGCCGCAGGCGACGCGGCAATCTCCAGCAGGCAAGGTGCCGCCTCCGGAAGATCACCGCAGCGCTTAGTAGCGCTTACCCGCCAGCATCTGCTGCTCGCCCATGCGCAAGCTGATCATTTTTTCCACCTCGCTCTCGCCAAATACCTGCACCGCCAGTTTATTCATGGGGTCGCGCTCGTAGCCTAGGCGGCGCACGGTGTGGTCGTAGCGCTGCAGCGCGGCGCGCTCGGACTCCGGCACCGGCGTGGCGTTATCCAGCCAGCCCATCCAGCGGTTGAGGAATTTGTAGGCGTAGGTTTCCAGGGTATCAATGTTCTCATCGGTGAGCTCTGCGCTCAGGCTCAGTGCCGACGGCGAGAGCATGCCGCGCATATAGGTGCCGTGGCTCACCGACCACTGGAAATTGGGGTGGCCGCGCAGCGCCAGGAAGTCCTCGTTAGCCTCGCCGCCGTAGTAGCGGTCCAGGTAGTCGGTGTCGACGCGGATGTCGCGGCGGGGGACATAATCAAAGTAAAAGAAAAGCCGCGGAATGGTGCCGAATACCATGATGAAGTGGGGCACGTCGGTTTCCTGGCCGAGAAAGGCGGTGGCGTTCATGTCCAGGATGCTGGCCTTGCGGTTACCCAGCCAGGAGCTTACCAGCCACTCCAGTCCGGGGCCGGTCCAGGCCTGGTAGGAGCCTTCGAATTCGCCGTTGGGCGAGGTGTAGTATTCGCGGCCGGCACAGGAGGGGTGCAGCTCCATGCCGGGGAAACGATAGGCAATCTTTTCCTTGATGTCGGTGAGAATGCCCCAGCTGCGTTCCCAGGCTTTGCTGACGTCTACGTCGGGGTTTTCGGACAGAAACTGGTCGATGGTTTTGGTGTCGGCGATGGCGCTCATTGGCTACTCCGTGATTCGGGTTAATTGCTGTTATTCATGCGCGGTGCGGTCAGTGCGCCGCGCTGTGATCGATTTACAGTCCAAAGGCGGCGAACTTGTCCGGCTGCGCGCGAAAGCGGCCCAGCAGCATACGCGCGGCGATCTTGCCGCCGTTGAGCCAGCGGATCTTGCGGCCGCTCTTGTCGGTGCGCAGGATTTCGTCCACCAGAAACGGCGCCACGGTTTCCACCGTGTCGCACAGGTGGTTCATGACCTTGCGGGACTTGTTGAAGTTGTCGAGGTCGGCTTTGGCTTCGCGGATCACGCCCTCGGTAATGATCATGCCAGGGCGGATTTTGCCCACGATCACCGCCGTGCCCTTGAGCTCCTTGGTCAGGGCGTCGGTGAAGTAGTTGAGGTCGCGTTTGGTGGTGCCGTAGATGGCGATGCCGGGAAAGTATTCGCCGTCGCTGCCACCGCCGAGCATGTTGAACAATTTGCCGTGACCTTGGGCGCGCATGCCCGCGGCGGCGACCTTGGAACCGTAGATGGTGCCCAGCATGTTGGTGGTCACCATGGCAGCGATGTCTTCGTCGGGGGTGTCGGCAATGGGCCAGACGGTGCGCGCCAGGCCGGCATTGTTGATCCAAATGTCGACGCCGCCGAACTCGGCGACGGCACTATCCCACAGCGCCTGCACATCGGTCTTGTCGGCGACATTGCAGGGACGGCCGCTGAGCTGGCCGGGCTGCTCGCCAATCTGGGTCAGCGCCTCGTCGATGGCGGCCTGAGTACGGCCGCTGATCATCACGCGGTGGCCGCGGCGGGCGAACTCGGCGGCCAGCCCGCGGCCGATGCCCTTGGTGCTGCCGGTAATGACAACGTTAACCATATGCAGCTCCTCTAGCTG
>JBFHRT010000583.1:0-2034 GCA_041591575.1 Spongiibacteraceae bacterium | reverse complement strand
GCACTCGTCAGGCGCCGCTCCAGTTCTTGCAGCTGGCGTCGGGTCAGCTCGTTGAGCACCGCGTAGGGGGTGGGGAAAAACTTGTAGATACTGCGCCGGGTAAAGCCTAAGCGCTCCGCCAGGGTGGGGATGGAAAAGCCGCTCAGCCCCTCTTCAACCAGCAGCCGCTCGGCTTCTTCCATCACCGCTTCAAAGCGGCGCACGCCACGCTCCTGCTGGGGCTGGCGGGCAGTCGCGAGATCGTGGAGTACATCTGTCATGGCGGCAAAGGATAACAGCGGCTGGTTAAGGGAACAATTGTTAATTATGGGTTCGCTGTGGCCAAGCCACCGTTGGCGCGAGCCTCAGCCGGTGTGTGCACAGCTGTCGCAGGCATCGTGCCCGACGTCGGCGCTAGCGGCGCCCGGCCAGGGACGCCCCCATATTGCACGGGCGGTGAATCCGGGTAGCGCCGCGTGTTCGGCGGCATCCAGCGGCCGGCCGCTGTGCAGTTCCGTGACCACCACATCGGCCGACACACTGCTGCCGGAACTGATGCCCAGCGCCATTGCGGCGCGGTTGGCATTGAGTAGGCGAGTGACTCCATGGCGTACACAGCGACCCTTGTCGTCGCCGATGCCCATACCGATGCGACTGATGCGCCCGACGTAGTGCGGGTTATCCAAGTGAGCGTCGTCGGTGCCGGCTTCGGGGGCATTGAGAAAGACGTCAACCAGGTAACTGTCCTGTGTGCAGCGAACCCCCTCAAACAGCACATACAGTGCCTGGCCGACGCCGCCGTTGGCGGCGGCAACGGCGTGCACGATCTCTGGTTTCACATCGGCATATTTCGGTGCGGCGAAATCGTAGCCGAGCCGGCGTGAATCCTGGGCAAGGTCGCCAATAGCGGTGTAGCGCCAAGCGCGCGGGTCGCTGAAATCCACCTGCTGCGCCATCGGCCCAATAAAGGGCCGGATGGGATAGCCGGCGGTGAACACCGACTGTGGGTGGGCGCGCAACCATAACTCCAGCATGCGATCAATATTGGCGTGGTAGGACCAGAAGATGGGGTCGAATGCGGTGTAGGCGTTGTCTGCCATGTCCGCGCCGATCCAGCCGTGGAAGTTGTCGTGGGGTTGCTCGTAGAGGCCGTCGAAATTGCAGTTGCGATAGGGGTAGTCGGAATCGGGCGGCGGCGGGTTGAACGAAGGGATGTTCGCCCAGGGGTAACCCGGCCAGCCCTGGGGATGACTGAACTGCTTGAACTGCATGGCGTCGCTCACCTGCTGCTGGTACAGCTGCACCTGCGCCAGCTTCTGTTCGCGCGCTTTGCGATGCTGGTCACCGCGGGTGTACAACAGCGGATCGCGCTGTACCCACCGGCAGTCTACGCCGGGATTTGTGCGCTGTTGACAGGCTTTACTGCAGCCATCTTTGGCCGCGGCATAGCGCAGTGGATTAGGGCGCCGCTCGCCGGATTGAGGATGAATGTAACTCTCATCAATAAACGCCTGCGGAATGCCGGCGGCCGGATCGCCGTCGACGCTGGTGCCGGCGGCCATAAAGTTCCAGTACGGCACCGGCTGGCCAATCAGGTGTTCAAACCAGCGCAGGTAGGCCCGATGCCAGAAGGCGAAGGCTTCCTGATAGTGCAGGCACCAGTTGGTATGCACATAGGCCAGTTGCTGCCAGGGCGAATCCGCGGCGGGATTGCCGACCTGCATGGTATCGTCCAGTGCCATACGGTAGCGGTTGAGCTCTTCTTCGCTCAAGCTCTCGATATCGCGGCGCTTGTCCAGTTTCTCTGGAGTGATCTGCCACGGCGGGATTCGCTGCTGTTCATTGATGGGGTCGCCAGGATTGCGCCGGCAGCCCTCGTTGACCCAGCGTGCAAAGCTGGCCAATGCCGGTTCCGGCCAGAACTGCCGGGTGTCGGTGGTCAGCGGCATGCTGCGCGAGGCGAGGTGATTGAAAATAGTGACCGACCACTGCCTGACGCTGTGGTAACTGTTGAGCGAGACGTCGTAACCCGACATGCAGCCTTGCCATTGGGCG
>JBFHRT010000582.1:0-2037 GCA_041591575.1 Spongiibacteraceae bacterium | reverse complement strand
CTGATCGGCGTTGAGCAGGGTTTTGCCCAGCCCCATCAGCTCGGCCACGCTCAGTCCGTCGCGTGCGCACTCCACCACCTGCAGGCTCAAATAGGCGATCGCCTCCGGGTAGTTGAGTTTGACGCCGCGCTGCAAGCGCCGCTCGGCGAGCAGGCCGGCAGTGACCAGCAGCAGTTTGTCCTTCTCACGGGGTAGCAGATCCATACGCAGTCCTCAGCGATAACTCTTCAGTGGTAACCATCAAGTTGCCCAGATACGTGGCGCACAGGCCGGGCGATTCATCAGCGCCGGGCGCAATTGCGCCCACAGCTGGCAAAACAGCTGGCGCGCGTCGAAGGCGCTGTCGCCCAGATAGCGCGCCACCAGAAAATCCTCAATGCGGGTCAACGCTACCGGCGCGTCTGCCGGCAGCCCGCCGCGCATTTGTTCAATCAAGTGGTCGGCGTCGGCGCTAGCGGCAAAAGGCCCTGCCAGCAACAGGCCGCTAACGCTGCAGCCGTTGAGGCCGGCGGCGTGGCTTTGCAGTGGCGCCGGCGCCGCCAGTCGCAACTGGTCGACAAACACCAGCCGTTCACCACAGCGCAGCTGTAGACGCTGCTGCACTGCGCCGCAATCGAACGGCGCGTTGCTGGCCGGCAGGCCCAGGCAATTGATTTCCCAGCCGGCGAAGCGGGCCCCGGTGCCGAGCTGAATCTCGGTGCGGGCGTGTAGCTGGGCTCCGCGATAGACGATGTTCTCCATCGGAAACCACTCCAGGCAGGCGCCTTCGGCCACCACCAGGGTGATGTGCTGGTGTTGCTCGGGGTTGCGCTGGCGGGCGCCGTAGGCGCGGCCGGCGCCGGGCGTGGTGATCAGCGCAGCACTGCCCGGCTCAAGGGTGGCACTGATCTCCAGGCGGTCGCCGGACACCAGCCCGCCCGGCGGGTGCAGCAGGTACACGTGCGCCAACGCGCCGCCTTCCGGGTAGAACGGGCGCTGCACCGTGAGCGGGCCGTGGCGGTCGGCGCGCATCAGCCGGGTGTCTTCACCGCGGCGGGCGAGGCGCAGTGCCAGCCGTGCCTCCCAGCCACTGTCGATGCCGCGATCCTTTGTCAGCTGAGATGTCAGCTGAGATGTCAGCTGAGTTGTCGGCGGAGTTGCCAGTGCCTGATCCATACTCACACCGCGAGATGCTGTTGAATCAGCTCGTCGCTGAGCTGATCCATCGCGCCAGCGGCCACCACGCGGCCGCGCTCCATCAACCGGAACTCGTCGCCGACCTTGCGCGCGAAGCCGAGTTTCTGCTCCACCAGAATCAGTGTCATGCCGGCCTCGTTTTTGAGGCGCATCAGCACGTCACCAATTTGTTGCACGACATTGGGCTGGATGCCTTCATTGGGCTCGTCGAGAATCAGTACCTGAGGGTCGATCACCAGCGCGCGGCCGATGGCGAGCTGCTGTTGCTGGCCGCCGGACAAGTCGCCACCGAGGCGGTGGCGCATGTCGTCGAGCACCGGAAACAGCTCGAAAACCCGGCCGGGAATCTTGCGCGTGCGATCGCGGCGGGCACCGAGGCCGATGCGCAGATTTTCCTCCACCGTGAGCTGCGGAAAGATATCGCGGCCCTGCGGTACGTAACCAATGCCCAGTCTTGCGCGTCGTTCGGCGGTCATCGGCAGCAGATCCTGTTCGCCGAGCAGGCAGCGGCCCGAGCGTGCCGGCAGCAGTCCCATCAGTACCTTGAGCAGTGTGGTTTTGCCGACGCCGTTGCGGCCCATGATGCAGGTGCATTTGCCCGGCGCGACATCCAGGTCGACATCCCACAGTATCTGGGAGCCGCCATAGGCCTGGTTGAGCTGGTGGATATTGATCATCGTACTGCCTCCGCGCCGAATGCGCCGGCGTCCTCACCGAGGTAGACCTCTATCACGCGCGGATCGGCCTGTACCTCGTCCATGCTGCCCTCGGCCAGCAGGCTGCCCTGGTGCAGCACTGACACCTTGCGGGCAATCTTGCGTACAAACTCCATGTCGTGCTCGACCACAATCACGGTGTGCT
>JBFHRT010000581.1:0-2040 GCA_041591575.1 Spongiibacteraceae bacterium | reverse complement strand
GTGGGACCCAGCGGCCGCGTCAGGCTGGCTGTCGGCGGCAGTGTCTCGGGTATTCTGACCATGGCGTTGACCGTTGCTGTGAGCGTCGCGCTGGTTGTCGGATTCAGTATACCTTGTCGTTAGATGTCGTCATTGCGAACGTGCACTTGTGCGGCTAAAGCCGCAGCTACATGCTGTTCGCGTCGCGCGTCTCACCAATATATCGGCAGCAATCATCGTCCCTTGAATGTCGCGCGGCTTTTGTTGACGAAGGCCTCCAGCGCTAGGCGGTGGTCTTCGCTGTGGTGGCAGGCCGCCTGGTAGCTGGCACAGAGGTCGAGAAAGTCCGGCAGTTCCATGCGCTGGGCGCTCTTCATCAGGCGCTTGCTCATGCGCAGGGCCTGGGGCGGCTTGCTGGCAAAGTCGGCAGCCAGCTCGCAGGCCCGCGCCAGCAGTTGCTCGCTCTCCACCAGCTCCAGCAGCAAGCCCATGGCCAGGGCCTCATTCGCGCCGATCAGGCGACCACTGAAGGTCAGTTCCGCTGCCCGCTGGTAACCCACCAGCCGCTGCAGGAACCAGGCACCGCCGTCACCGGGGATGATGCCGAGGTTGACGAAGGTTTCGCCGAAGCGGGTTTCACTGCAGCCGATACGGATGTCACACATGCAGGCGAGGTCGAAGCCGGCGCCCACCGCTGCGCCATTCACGGCGGCAATCAGTGGCAGTTCCGCGCTGTGCATGGCCAGGCTCAGGCGCTGGATACCGCGCCGGTAGCCGTCGCTGATCTCGGCCGGGGAACCGGCAAACATATCTTTCTTGTCGAGCATGTCGTTGATGTTGCCGCCGCTGCTGAAACCCTTGCCGGCGCCGGTGAGGACCAGGCAGCGCATCTGCGAGTTGGCATTGGCCCAGTCGAGGGTGTTGCAGATGTCGTCGATCAGGGCGGTGCCGGTCAGCGCGTTGCGCAGCTCGTCGCGCTCGAAAGTCAGTACGGCGTAGCCATCCTCGACTCGCAGGCTGGCATCTCGCAGGGTGGGGGCATTGTCGATCATGCGCATTCCTTGTGGTCTATGCTGAGTGCTTGTTGACGAATTGCGGTGTCGTGATGACCGCGCTAACGTAGTGATACGGTGAGCGCAGTCGTATAAATTCACAACAAATTTGCAGCGTCCGGGAGAAGCCATCATGCCAGAGAACCTGATTCACCACACGCCGTCGGCCTACGACTACCCGCTGCTGGTCAAGCAGCTGCTAACCAACGCGCTGGATCTCTACGGCGACCAGGAGATCAGTTACCGCGGCGAACTGCGATTCAGCTATCGCGAGCTGCGTCGGCGTATTGCTTGTCTGGCCAATGTGCTGGCGGCGCAGGGCGTCGGCCACGGCGATACGGTGGCGGTGCTGGACTGGGATAGCCACCGCTATCTGGAAAGCTACTTTGCCATCCCGATGATGGGCGCGGTGCTGTTCACGGTGAACGTGCGCCTGTCGCCCCAGCAGATCCTGTACTGCCTGAAAGATGCCGGTGCCGAAGTGGCGCTGGTGCACGCCGATTTTGTACCGCTGCTGGAGCAGGTTCGCGCCGAGCTGCCGGCGTTGCGCACGGTGATTGTGATGGCCGACGGCCAGGAGGTTGCGGCCGACAGCCTGCAGCCGGCCGGTGAATACGAAGCGTTGCTGGCCGCGGCCAGCGATGACTTTGACTTTCCCGATTTTGACGAAAACACCCAGATGGGCACCTTCTACACCACCGGCACCACCGGCAATCCCAAGGGCGTGTACTACAGTCACCGCCAGTTAGTGCTGCACACCCTGGGCTCGGCGGCCAGCCTGTGTGCTCCCAGAGATGGTCAGCGCATGCACCGTGAGGATGTGTACATGCCGATCACGCCGATGTTTCATGTACTGGGTTGGGGCGTGCCCTATATCGCGACGATGCTGGGGCTGAAACAGGTCTACCCCGGCCGCTACCTGCCCGATGTGCTGATTGACCTGCAACAGCGCGAGGGTGTCAGCTTCTCTCACTGCGTGCCCGCCATATTGCAGATGCTGGTGAACGAG
>JBFHRT010000580.1:0-2045 GCA_041591575.1 Spongiibacteraceae bacterium | reverse complement strand
CCCCGCCACCCAACGCACGGTTCAGCGCTGGCGCGAGCCGCCAGTCCTGCGTACCTGGACCCCAGATCGCGAAAACGCGCCTGGGGTGACGGCCGCGAGGGCGGTTCGTCGTTCCCTACGACGTCATTCTGGCGAACGCCGGAATCCAGAGAGCGGGCCGCTGTGCCCACCACACACTGCAACGCTGGCGCGAGCCGCAAGAACAAGCCCTTCGCCGGCAACGAGCTCAGCGCGGATAAGCCACCAGGAAGATCAGCTCATCACCACCATCATTTCGCAGTTCGGCACCACCCCATTGCCCCGGCAGCAGCGCCGCCTGTTCTGGGCCCAAGACCTCCCCGGCAATGACCAGCTCACCCTGTACCGCCATGTAGATGGCGTAATCTGCCGGCCCCGGCATGGCCAGCTGCGCGCCGGGCCGCAACCGCACCCGTCGCACCTCGAAGTCCTGAAAATCCACAATGCGCTCTTCCAGCGCACCGCTCTCGTCGCGCAGGCACAGCAAGGGCTCCGGAGGCGGGGTATCGATATGCATCAGCGCCGCTGCCTTGTCGGTATTCCAGTGGCCCTGGGTCAACACTTTCTGGGCAAAAGAGACAATCAGGCGCTCGTAGACGGGCGTCTGAAATTCGACCGTGCGCACGCCATGCTGCAGCGAGTGCGGGGTATGGGTGGGCACCTTGACCACGTCACCGACCCGCAGCGGCAACAGCGCGCTGAAGCTGTCCATTGCGCGGCGATGTTCACTCTCCGCCTGCAGCAGAGAATCCGGGATCTCCGACAGCCACTGCTTGCTGACCAGTGGTGACAACGGCTCACTGGGAGCGATGCCCTCGCGCTCGCGGCGCTCATCCATCATGGCATCGATGTCACGGCGCACCCGCTCATAGGCCTTGACCGCCCCAACAAAGGCCTCGCGAAATCTGTCGTCGTCGGGGTATTGGGCGCGCTTTTCCTCAGCAAAGCCAAAGCGGATAGCCCCCTCGCCGCCGGGCCAGGCGCGCTCGTCAACGCGGGTGACCACGTAGACCTCACGCTTTTCCTCGTGCAGCTCAAAATAGAGGTCGCCGTACACCTCGTCGGGCAGCGGCGCCAGGATCTTGAGCAGCACCAGCTCGCGCTGGCGGCCGTTACAGAGCCGCCGCGGCAGCGCCGACAGCACCCAGGGCAGCGGCAGCGCGCCCTCTCCCCTGCCCGCCCGCGCGACGCCTCGGTCTTCCATGCCGGTGTACCAGATCTCCTCGCCCCAGGGCTTGGGGATCACCACCGGCTGCAGAACAAGTGCGCTGTCGCTGTGGTAGCTGACACAGCCCAGCTCCATTGCCAGCTGATCCAGATCACCATCAAAGGCGCGCAAGTTCGCCTCCAGCGCCGATGACGCCGATTGCACCAGGAAGCGAATATTCTCCCCCGCCGCCGGCAACCGGTAGATGGCAACCAGGGTTTCGGTGTGCGGCTCGCTGCGCCAGAAGCATTCCAGCTCGTACTCGACAGCCACGAGCCTGCCGGCCGGGCCGAGGCTCAGCTGCTGGTCGAAAAAGGCTTCGGGGTCTGCAGAAGCAATACGGTGGTAGTCGATGGGCATGGCTTAACAGCGGCTTGGACAAAGCCGAATGCTAGCACAGCGAGGCGGGAAAATAGAGGCACGGCCGGTGGCGCCAAGGCAAAATGCCGTTATCGCGAGACCAAGCATTGAGCGGGCACAAATCTTGATCCAGACTCTGCCACGCTGATTGAGATTGCCGCGTCGCCTGCAGCTCCTCGCAATGACTCAGGTGCCCAAAACCAACGTCATCGCGAGGAGTGCTTTTCGCGACGCGGCGATCTCCGTCGAGTCTCTGCCAAGCCTATCGAGATTGCCGCGTCGCCGAATCTGCGATTCGGCTCCTCGCAATGACAGTGTGTATTGGGAGAAGAAACAACAACGGCGGGATAATCCCGCCGTTGCTGCCGATCAACGAGTGCTTAAACGCGCTCGATGATGGTGCTGATGCCCTGCCCCCTGCCGATACACATGGTAGCCAGGCCCACCGACTTGTCCTGCT
>JBFHRT010000579.1:0-2057 GCA_041591575.1 Spongiibacteraceae bacterium | reverse complement strand
CTGTTGCAGCTGGATGTTGCCGATAAAGTCTTTGGCAAACATCATGATGGCACCAAGTACGTATTCGGCGATGCCGCGGTCAAACACGCCGCGGGCGTTGGTCAGTACAATATCGCTGTGAACCAGTTGCTCAAACATCAGCACATCGACCCCGGCACTGGTGGCGTGTACCCAGCGGATGCGGTGCTGCTCGGGCCAATTGCGCTGCAGCAGCTCACTGCGAAAATCTGTTACCACCAGAATGTCGGTGTCAGGCAGGTACTGGTGCAGCTCGGCCTCACTGTCGACGTGGCGGATGTCGGCGTCGTCGTGAATCGCCTCCAGTCCCGGCAGTTCCGGTTCGCCGTCGCCAACCAGTACCAGAATCTGCGGTTTGTCCTTCGCCATGGTCTACGCCGTTACCTCTAGCGCCTGTTCAAAGATAGTCACCGCTTCGTCAAGCTGCGCGGCGTCGACAATCAGCGGCGGCAGCCAGCGCACCACCTGGCCGTGGCTGCCACAGCGCAGCAGCAACAGGCCCGCCTGTTCGCAGGCCTTGAGCAGGGCGGCGGCGCGATCGCCATCGGGCTGACGGTCGTCGCCGACAATTTCCATACCCAGCATCAGGCCCATGCCGCGCACCTCGGCGATGCAGCTGTAGGCTCGCTGCAGTTGCTCCAGGCGCTGGCGCAGCTGCGCGCCCATGTCGCGGGCGTTGTCGACCAGACCTTCCTGCTCGATCACCTCAATGGTGGCCAGCGCCGCCGCACAGGCTACCGCGTTGGCACCGTAGGTGCCGCCCTGCGAGCCGGGAAAGCCGCGCGCCATCAACGCCTGTGGGGCGGCAATGGCGGAGATGGGAAAGCCACTAGCCAGGCCCTTGGCGGTGATGACAATGTCGGGCTGTATGCCGAAATGCTCAAAGCTCCAGAACTTGCCGCTGCGGCCGAAGCCGGCCTGGATCTCGTCGCAGATCAGTAGCATGCCGTGGCGGTCGCAGCGCTCGCGCAGGCCCTGCATGAAATCGGCGGTGGCGGGGTAGTAACCGAATTCGCCCTGCACCGGTTCGATGATCATGGCGGCGGTGTCGCTGGGTGCCGATTGGGTCAGGAACAGCGTGTCCAGCTCCTGCAAACAGAAGCGGGTGGTTTCCTCGTGGCTCCAGCCATAGCGGTAGCTGTGCGGAAACGGCGCGAAGGCGACGCCGGCCATCATCGGGTGAAAGCCGCTGCGGATTTTGGTGGTGGAGGTGGTCAGCGAGGCCGAGGCCAGGGTGCGGCCGTGAAAGCCGCCGGTAAAGGCGATGATATTGCTGCGGCCAGTGGCCTGGCGCGCCAGGCGCACCGCTGCCTCCACCGACTCGGTGCCGGCATTGGAAAAGGCGACGGCATCAATGGGCCCCGGCAATAAGTTGGCGAGGCGATCTGCCAGCGCCAGCAGCTTGGCGTGGCGCAGGGTGGTGTACTGGCCGTGTATCAGTTTGCCCGCCTGTTCCTGCGCGGCGGCCACCACCTGCGGATGACAGTGGCCGGTACTGGTGACGCCGATGCCGGAACTAAAGTCGAGCCAGGCGCGGTTGTCACGGTCATACAGGTAGGCGCCCTCGCCGCGTTCGGCGCAAATACCGGAGGACTGTTGTAACAGCGGCGACAGGTGACTCATCGCAAACCTCTTCTCCCGTTCTTTACCCCAACCATAGCAGCCCGCAGCGGCTTCGCAGCCACTATTGCGCGCCCATGCACAGGTATTTCACCTCCATGAATTCATCGAGGCCGTATTTGGAGCCCTCGCGGCCCAGCCCGGATGCCTTGACGCCGCCGAAGGGGGCGGCGGCATTGGAAATAATGCCCTCGTTGATGCCTACCATGCCGGCCTCCAGGCGCTCGGCCACGCGCCACACGCGATGGATGTCGCGGCTGTAGAAATAAGCGGCCAGACCGTAGGGCGTATCGTTGGCAATGCTGATGGCCTCGTCTTCGCTGTCAAAGCGGATCACGGCGGCCAGCGGGCCGAAGGTCTCCTCGTGGCACAGCTGCATAGTAGCGTTGGCGCCGGTAATCAGCGTTGGGGTGACATAG
>JBFHRT010000578.1:0-2064 GCA_041591575.1 Spongiibacteraceae bacterium | reverse complement strand
GGCGCACCCCAATGCCATTAACTTAGCGACGTAGGTCCGCATAAGCTTACGTTGCGGACGTTCGCCGGAAGCGCTAAAAAGCGCTTATTCCGGCCTACAACCGGGATCGGAGCCGCAAGCGAGAACCTGAAAATTGCAGGAATCGCCTTAAGTTAATGGCATTGGGGTGCGCCGTGCGCACCGCCAAGCTTTTGCGTCTACCGTCTCCCGTCCAGCATCAAGCGAACAAAGCAAGCTCAACACTGCCCCGTCAATCACCAGACGGGCGTAACTGAATCGGAGTCCCAACATGTGTGGCATCGTAGGCGCCGCGGCGCGCCGTGAAGTTTCCGGCATTCTGGTCGAGGGGCTGCGCCGCCTCGAGTACCGCGGCTACGACTCCGCCGGGGTCGCGGTGATCGACACCGCCGGCAGCGTCGGCTGCCGCAAGCACGAGGGCAAGGTGGCGGTGCTGGCCGACAGCCTGGCGGCGCAGCCCCTGACCGGCCATACCGGCATCGCCCACACCCGCTGGGCCACCCACGGCAAGCCCTCGGAACTCAACGCTCACCCCCACCAGTCCGGCGACAAGCTGGCGCTGGTGCACAACGGCATCATCGAGAACCACGCCGAGCTGCGTGAGCAGCTCAGCGCCGCCGGCTATACCTTCGTTTCCCAGACCGACACCGAGACCATCGTCCACCTGATCCACCAGCTGATGGCGGCGGGCGACGACCTGCTGGCGGCGGTCAAGCGCGCGGTGACCAAGCTCGAGGGCGCCTACGGTCTGGCGGTGATCAACGCCGATGAGCCCCAGCGCATCGTCTGCGCCCGCAGCGGCAGCCCGCTGGTGCTGGGCCTGGGCATCGGCGAGCACTTCCTCGCCTCCGACCAGCTGGCGCTGCGCCAGGTCACCGACCGCTTCGTCTACCTGGAAGAGGGTGATATCGCCGAGATCACCCCCGATGCCTACGCCATCTGGGACAGCAGTGGCGCGCCGGTGCAGCGCGAGGTGCTGCGCCTGGACAGCAGCTACGACACCGCCGACCGCGGCCACTACCGCCACTACATGCTCAAGGAAATCTACGAGCAGCCGGCGGTGATCCGCAACACCCTGGCCGGGCGCATTGGTGCCGACCGGGTGCTCGAAGAGGCCTTCGGCACCGCCGCCGGTTCGGTGCTGGACGGCGTCAACGTGGTGCAGATCGTCGCCTGCGGCACCAGCTACCACGCCGCCATGGTGGCCAAGTACTGGATCGAGGGCATCGCCGGCGTGCCCTGCCGGGTGGAAGTGGCCAGCGAGTTCCGCTACCGCAAATTCGTGGTCAGCCCCGGTACCCTGCTGGTGACCATTTCCCAGTCCGGCGAGACCGCCGACACCTTGGCGGCGCTGCGCATGGCCAAGGAGCTGGGCTACAGTGCCACCATGACCATCTGCAACGTGGCGCAGAGTTCGTTGGTGCGCGAATCGGATCTGGCACTGATGACCGAGGCCGGCCCCGAGATCGGCGTCGCCTCCACCAAGGCCTTCACCACCCAGCTGGTGGCGCTGCTGCTGCTGACCGTGGCGCTGGGCCGCCGCCACCTGCTGGGCCGCGAACAGGAGCGCGACATCGTCCGCGCCCTGCACCAGTTGCCCGACCTGGTCAAAGAAGCACTGACCCTGGACGCCGACATCCGCCGCGTGTCCGAGGCCTTCGCCGACAAACACCACGCGCTGTTCCTCGGCCGCGGTGTGCAGTGGCCAGTGGCGATGGAAGGCGCACTCAAGCTCAAGGAAATCTCCTACATCCACGCCGAGAGCTATCCCGCCGGCGAGCTCAAGCACGGCCCGCTGGCGCTGGTGGACAGCGACATGCCCATCGTCGCCGTCGCCCCCAATGACGAGCTGCTGGAAAAACTCAAATCCAACCTCGAGGAAGTGCAGGCGAGAGGCGGCCAGCTGTTCGTGTTTGCCGGCCGCGAAGCCGGTTTCAGTTCGGATCGCAACTGCACCGTGGTGCCGGTGCCGCCGACCCCGGAAATTGTGGCGCCCATCGTCTACACGGTGCCGCTGCAGCTGCTGTCCTACCACGTGGCGGTGCT
>JBFHRT010000577.1:0-2075 GCA_041591575.1 Spongiibacteraceae bacterium | reverse complement strand
GCTGTCGCTGTGGCTGGGGCTGGCGGTGGCGCGCCGCGGCGAGGTGCTGGGGCCGGCGGCGCAGCGCGCCCGGCAGCCGGCGGCGCCGGGCAACCCCGGCGGGCTGCGGCTGCTGACCCACCACCCCTATCTGGCGGCGGCGGCGTTGACCATGCTGGTGTTCAACTGGGTGGTGGCCAATGGCGACAATATCCTGTTCGCCCTGGTGCAGGAGGCGCTGCGCGCCGAGCTGGCGGGGCTGGAGGATTTCGACGAGCGCCTCAAAAACGCCACCACCGCTTTCTATGGCAACTTCTATTTCTGGGTGAACCTGGTGGGGTTGCTGCTGCAGGCCTTCGCGGTGTCGCGGCTGCTGGCGCTGGGGGGGCTGCCGCTGCTGGTGTTGATCACCCCGGTGGTGTCCTGCCTGGCCTACGTGAGCATGGCGTTATTTCCCAATTTAACCGTTATTAAGGTGATGAAGATCTCAGAAAACGCAAGCAACTATTCCATTAACAATACCGCCCGCCATATACTCTGGCTACCTACCACCAAGGCGATGCTGTACCAGGCAAAGCCAGTTGCCGACACGCTGTTTGTGCGACTGGGTGATGGCCTCGCCGCTGTAACTGTACTTTTAGGTACACGATTCTGGCACTTTGCCCCCCGAGAATTCCTGTTAACCAATATCGCGCTAGCCGCCCTGTGGATTGCCCTGGCCTGTTACCTGGCCGCTGAGCACCGGCGCTGGAGCGACGCAAACCGCACTGCGGAGGAGGGTTGAGTTAATGACCCGTCGCCACCCCCTGATTACCCTGCGCCTGCTGGCGCTGTTTATCCTGTTTGCCTTTGCCAAGCACGCCTTTGCCCACGGACACCAGGGCTCGCTGCAGCGACAGCAGGACCGGGCCCTGCAGGCACAGCTGCAGCGGGTGGTGAAATCGCATCCGCGCTGGCAGAAGCTGGCCCGGCAGGGCCGGCTGGCACTGGGGGTGGTGGACCTCAGCGGCGAGCAGCCGCGTTACGCCCAGGTCAACGGCGAGGTGATGATGTACGCCGCCAGCCTGCCCAAGATTGCGGTGTTGCTGGCGGCCTACGCGGCCATTGAGAACGGTGAGCTGGACGAGAGTGAGGCGCTGCAGCGCGATCTCGGCGCCATGATCCGGGTGTCCAGCAACGGCGCCGCCACCCGGGTCATCGACCGCCTGGGCATCAGCAAGATTGCAGAGACCCTCAGCGACCCGCGCTACGGCTTCTACGACGCCAACAGCGGCGGTGGCCTGTGGGTGGGCAAGCGCTACGCCAAGAGCGGCCCGCGGCTGCCGGATCCGGTCAACGGCATCAGCCACGGCGCCACTGTTGAGCAGGTATGCCGCTTCTACTACCTGCTCAGCGAGGGGCAGCTGATCAACGCCCAGCGCTCGCAGCAGATGCTGGCAGACCTGGCTGACCCCGCCATTTCCCACAAATTCGTGCGCTCGCTCAAGCAGCGCGCCCCCGAGGCCCGCCTGTATCGCAAGTCCGGTACCTGGCGTGACTATCACGCCGATTCGGTGCTGGTGCAGGACGACGAGTGGCGCAACTACATTCTGGTGGCCATGGTGCAGAGCGATGAGGGCAAGGCGGTAATGGCCGAGATCGTGCCCGAAATCGAGGCTCTGCTGCAGCCGGGCGCCAATGCGGTGGCCAGCGTTGAGCCGGAGGCTGCTGAGGCGGTATCGGGCTGATTGCGTTTGGCGCAATAATTGGGCTTTAGTGGTGCGTGTGGCGCACTGTGGTGTTTGGCTAATTCCTTCTTGGTAGTTCCTTGTTTGTATTAAGGTTTCGCCCTATTGGGCGAGTGACTTTGATTCGGCCTTAGGGCCTCACCCTTCGGGTCGCCGCCAGCGGCGCTCAGCCTGCAAGCAGGCTGTCGTTTGCTTGCCCAAAGAAAAGTAACCAAAAGAAAGGGCACCCCCAATCCGGCGCCTGCCTACGGCGGGTCCCCTGCGATGCTCGGTCAGCAAAGGGCGCTGCGCAATTCGACCAAAATCGCTGCGCGATTTTTGGGATTGATTCGCAGGCTGCGCCTGCTCACCCCTTTGGGGCGCCGTCGC
>JBFHRT010000576.1:0-2086 GCA_041591575.1 Spongiibacteraceae bacterium | reverse complement strand
GCCCTTTATGCCCACCAACGACATGAACCCGCCCAATGCCCTGGGTCTGGCCACCGGTGGCGGCCAGAGTACCAACCTCTACTCCGGCGGCGTGTACCAGCTGGCCGCCGAGGAGGCGCTGTTAATCGAGTGCGAGGTGCCACTGCCTCCCAGCTTTATGGGCTTTCACCTGGCCAACCTGTGGGGCGAATCGTTGGATTTCGAGAGCTATCAGTCCAACCTCAATGCGGCACAGTTAGAACGCGATCCTGACAGCCATTACCGCTGGGTGGTCTGCCACCGCGACCCGGGTATCGCCAACTGGGTCGATACCACCGGACTGGACCACGGTTACCTGACCATACGCTGGACCTACCCGGAGCTGCCAGACAAGGCCCAGTGGCCGACGCTGCGGGTGAAGAAAATTCCATTTGCTGACATTGCGGAGGCACTGCCCCAGGCGCGGCGCATTGATCAGGCCGAGCGCGAGGCGCGCATTCTGATGCGGCATCGCCACGTCCAGCATCGCTACCGCCAGTACTAGGGGGGATGCATAGCCGGGCTGATACCGCAGCAGCCCGGCGCTGCCCATCTGAACGACTTATAAGCCGCACACTGAAAGCGCAGCCGCGATCAGCTCGCGCTGAAAGCGATGGCCGTATGGGTGAGTATGCCCACCGGGTGAGGCTGCCAGTGCAGCGTCAGCACCCGCCCTCGCG
The DNA here is from genome assembly GCA_041591575.1 of Spongiibacteraceae bacterium. Lineage (GTDB taxonomy): Bacteria > Pseudomonadota > Gammaproteobacteria > Pseudomonadales > Spongiibacteraceae > JBFHRT01. The sequence goes on along the minus strand of JBFHRT010000576.1, from coordinate 1,388 downwards.
GAAAGGCCGGTGCCAGGTTTTTCAGCAGCTGCAGCTGCAGGCACTGGCGCTGCAGATCGATGGCGACCAGCTGTGCATCGAGAAAATCAAAGTACTGCCCCACCACCGGGTGCAGCGCCTTGAACAGGCTCTCCTTGGCGGAGAAAACCAGGGTCAGCCCCCAGCGGAAGTCATCGACGTAGTCCCGCAACAGCGTCCGTTCCGTCGGGTTAAGAAACAGCGCCTCGGTATCGGCCGCGGTGCGCGCGCAAACCACCGGCTCCAGATCAATGCCCACCAGACAGCTCGCGCGCGTCACCGCACACAGGGCCGAACGACCGCTGTGAGTAATGGCACCGCGAATATCACCAGGCCACACTGGCCCACGGCTGTTATTGACCCGCACTTCAGCGCCACACTGATTCAGCTGCCGCAGAGCGCGACGCGCCGCATAGCGCCCGGTCAGGAATTCCGCCTGGCGCGCAGGCACCGCCCGCCGCAAAGCATCTGGCCTAGGGATCGCCAACTCGGCGAAGAGCGCCGGTCGAAACTGCGAGGGGATAAATTGGCACTCGACGCAGACACCGGGAAAACCCGCGAGCTGGCGCTGCTGGCAATCAGCGATAAACGGGGCGGGAGCTTCAAGGGCGACCGCCATGGACATTGCGATTGCAGGCACTAGGCCTGCACCCATACGGCGTCGGCGGACGGCACTGCCGATGCCGAAGACTGCAACAGTCCCCAAGCCTCGAGCTGGGCAATGGCGTTGGCGACGCCGTCCTCGGCGCGCAGACGCTCGCCCAGTTCCGCAGCGCGCAGCTGCAGCGCCGGTTGCAGGCCAGCACCGATGGCCACAGCCAACCCCTGCGCGCTCAGCGTTTTGCGCTCCACTGCCGCTGGCGCCACGCCGAGTTGAGCCAGGCGCCAGGCCCAGAAGGGCTGGTCGCCAAAGAAGGGCACGACCACGGAGGGAATACCTGCGCGCAGCGCGGCCGCGGTGGTGCCGGCGCCGCCGTGATGCACTGCCAGCGCCACCCGCGGGAACAGCCAGTCGTGGGGCGCCGACTCGATCACCAGGATGTTTTCGTCGTCGGCGACCTGCGGCGCCAACCCACCCCAGCCGGTGGCGAGAATGGCGCGCTTGCCGCTGCGGCGCAGCGCCTCGACCACCTTGCCGGTCAGCTCTTGCGCATCATTGCTGAGCATGCTGCCAAAACCCACATAGATGGGGCGCGGCCCGGCAGCCAGAAATTGCTCCAGTATCGCCGGCGCCTGCCAGCGCTGCGACGCGTCGAGAAACCAGTTACCCGCCACCTGCACCGAGCTTGGCCAGTACTTGGAACGTGGCACCAGCAACGGGCTGAAGCCGTAGAGCACGCGATGCTCGCCACGCTTGCGTCGGTAGAAGG
>JBFHRT010000575.1:0-2092 GCA_041591575.1 Spongiibacteraceae bacterium | reverse complement strand
TTTTGACGCGCCCTATGTGCCAGGCTGGGACTGTCATGGCCTGCCCATTGAACTGAACGTGGAAAAGAAAGTGGGCAAGGCCGGCCACAAGGTCGATGCCGCCACTTTCCGCCACAAGTGCCGCGAGTACGCCACCAAGCAGGTCAATGGCCAGCGCCGCGACTTCCAGCGCCTGGGCGTGTTGGGCGAGTGGGATCAGCCCTACCTGACCATGGATTACCGCTTCGAGGCGGATATCATCCGCGCCCTGGGCAAGATCACTGCCAACGGCCACCTGCACAAGGGCTTCAAGCCGGTGCACTGGTGCATGGACTGCGGCTCGGCCCTGGCCGAGGCGGAGGTGGAGTACAAAGACAAGACCTCGCCGGCCATCGACGTGGCCTTTGCCGCGGCGGATCGCGCCGACTTCCTGTCGCGCTGCGGTGCTGACGCGAGCCTGGAGGGTGAGGCCAATCTCGCCATCTGGACCACCACCCCGTGGACGCTGCCGGCCAATCTGGCGGTGTGCCTGCACCCCGAGCTGGACTACGTGCTGCTGAGCTTCACCTGGCGCGGTGAACCGCGCCTGCTGCTGCTGGCCGAGGCCCTGCACGAGCAGGTGTTGGGCCGCATGGAGGTCAGCGATTTCGCGGTGGTGGCAAGCTGCCAGGGCCAGGCACTGGAGGGCGCGCTGCTGCAGCATCCCTTCTATGAGCGCCAGGTACCGGTGGTGTTGGGCGATCATGTCACCACCGAGGCCGGTACCGGCGCGGTGCACACCGCCCCCGGCCACGGCCAGGACGACTTTGTGGTGGGTCAGAAGTACGGCCTCGAGGTGCTCAATCCGGTGGGCGGTAACGGTATATTCCTGCCCGGCACTGAACTGTTCGAAGGCGAACACGTATTTAAGGCCAACGACAAGGTGGTGGCCGAGCTGGAGGCGCGCGATCGCCTGCTGCACGGCGAGTCGCTGCAGCACAGCTATCCGCATTGCTGGCGCCACAAGACCCCGATCATCTTCCGCGCCACCCCCCAGTGGTTTATCAGCATGCAGCAGGCTGGCCTGCTGGACAGCGCGCTGAAAACCGTGGACGAGGTGCAGTGGCTGCCGGAGTGGGGCAAGGCCCGCATCGAATCGATGATGCAGCAGCGCCCGGACTGGTGTATCTCGCGCCAGCGCACCTGGGGTGTGCCCATCGCGCTGTTTGTTCACCGCGTTACCGGCGAGCTGCACCCCGACAGCCAGGCGCTGATCGAGCAGGTCGCCAAGCGGGTGGAAGCCAAGGGCATCGAGGCCTGGTTCGAGCTGGAGGCCGCCGAGCTGCTGGGTGACGACGCCGAGCACTACGACAAGGTCACCGACACCCTGGACGTGTGGTTCGACTCCGGTGTCACCCACTACTGCGTGCTGCAGCAGCGCGACCAGCTGCAGTATCCGGCGGATCTCTATCTGGAGGGCTCCGACCAGCACCGCGGCTGGTTCCAGTCCTCGCTGCTGTCAGCGGTGGCCGCCAACGGCAGTGCGCCCTATAAGGCGGCGCTGACTCACGGCTTCACCGTTGACGCCGACGGCCGCAAGATGTCCAAGTCGATGGGCAATGTTATTGCCCCGCAGCAAGTGATGAACAGCCTCGGCGCCGACATCCTGCGTCTTTGGGTGGCGGCGACCGATTACCGCGGCGAGATGGCGGTGAGCGACGAGATTTTCAAGCGCACCGCCGACTCCTATCGCCGCATTCGCAACACCGCACGTTTCCTGCTGGCCAATATGGCGGGCTTCGAGCCGGCCGAGCATGCGCTGGCGCCCGCCGACATGCTGGCGCTGGACCGCTGGGTGGTACACCGCGCTGCCGAGCTGCAGCGTGAGATCATTGCCGCCTACGATGCCTACCAGTTCCACCTGATCTACCAGAAACTGCACAACTTCTGCGTGGTAGAGCTGGGTGGTGTTTATCTGGATATCATCAAGGATCGCCAGTACACCACCGCCGCGGACAGCCGCGCCCGGCGTTCCGCGCAGACGGCGCTGTACCATATCGCCGAGGCATTGGTACGCTGGATCGCTCCGATCCTGAGTTTCACCGCCGACGAGCTGTGGCAGAACCTGCCCGGC
>JBFHRT010000574.1:0-2098 GCA_041591575.1 Spongiibacteraceae bacterium | reverse complement strand
TGTAATCCGCGTGCATCGGCCGAAAGCGGTCTTTGATCTTGCTGTAGTCCTTGGAGCGTTGATCAGTGTTCTTGATCAGCAGGCCGATGGCAGTGCCCGTGGTCACGCCCTCGAACACCCCTGACAGGATTTCCACTTCGTCGGCCTCGCGACGCTGAGTGGTATACCGCGAGGTACCGGGCTTGCGCCGGTCGAGATCGCGCTGCAGGTCCTCGGCCGTCAGCGGCAGGCCCGGGGGGCAACCGTCAACGATGGCGCCCAGGGCCGGGCCATGGCTCTCGCCAAAGGTGGTGACGGTGAACAGTTTGCCAATGGTGTTTCCGGACATAAGGTGCTGATTTCCTGACGCTTTGCTCAGCGTTAGCCGAGTGCTGAATACAGATTGAGAGCTATAGCGAAGCCCGCAAGAGTAACCGCCGATTATACGGCAATCAGGCGCCGCCGTCAGACAGCGCCAGCAGCGACTCGCGGCTCAACACGAACACGCCGTGACCTCCGTGCTCGAACTCCACCCAGGTGAACGGCAGTTGCGGGAAGGCCTGCTCCAGCGCCACCCAGCTGTTGCCGACCTCGACCACCAGCAATCCGCCCTCGTTCAGGTGCTCGGCGGCGCCGGCGAGAATGCGCCGGGTGATATCCAGGCCGTCGTCGCCGGAGCCCAGGCCCATGGCCGGTTCGGCGTGGTACTCGGCGGGCATGGCGGCCAGATCTTCGGCATCCACATAGGGCGGGTTGCTAACGATCAGGTCATAGCGCTCGCCGGCAAGACCGTCGAACACATCTGACTGTAGCGCCCTCACCCGCTGACCCAGGCCGTGGCGAGCGATATTGTCCGCAGCCACTGCCAGCGCGTCGCTCGACAGGTCGGCCAGATCCACCTCGGCCTCCTCGAAAGCGTAGGCGCAGGCAATGCCGATACAGCCACTGCCGGTACACAGGTCCAGAATACGCTGCGGCTCCGCGCCCCCCAGCCAGGGCTCGAAACCCTGCTCGATCAGCTCGGCGATGGGTGATCGCGGTACCAGCACGCGCTCGTCGACAGCAAAGCGCAGGCCGGCAAACCAGGCCTCACCGGTCAGATAGGCCGCTGGCAGGCGCTCTTCAATGCGTCGGCGCATCAGCGAATACACGCGCTCGCGCTCGGCCCGGGTAAGGCGCGCATCCAGCAGCGTGGAATCGCCCTCGGGCGGAAGATGCAGGGCGTGACCAATCAGCAGCAACGCCTCATCACGGGCGTTATCGGTGCCGTGGCCATAGTAGATACCGGCCTCGCCGAAGCTGGAGATGGCCCAGCGCAGATAATCACGCACGGTGACGAGTTCGCCGATCACGCTGTCTTGGTTTTCCACGAGTGTTCCGCCCTAGAAAAGCCCACTATTTTACACCCCGCCGCGCACCAGCGTCAGCCGCTTCATTAACGAGTGTTCATTTGGCAGTGGCTAATTTGGCAGTAATAAGGGCATTTGCTACTATTTGCTCCCGCTAAATAGGAACCAGGGTATCTTTGTGGAAAAAGAGTTTGCCAAAATTATCAGCGCCCTAGGCGAAGATCTGGAGCGCGATGGGCTGCGCGACACCCCCAAGCGCGCCGCCAAGGCGCTCAAATTCCTCACCGAGGGCTACCACCTGAATGTTGAGGACGTCGTCAACGAGGCCCTGTTTGAATCCGATGCCAGCGAAATGGTCATCGTCTCCGACATTGAGCTGTATTCGCTGTGTGAGCACCACATGCTGCCGTTTATCGGCAAAGCGCACGTCGCCTACATCCCCCAGGGCAAAGTACTGGGACTGTCTAAAGTGGCCCGTATCGTCGACCTATACGCCCGCCGGCTGCAGATTCAGGAAACCATGACCACCCAGATTGCGGAAACGGTGATGAATGTTACCGGTGCCGCGGGCGTCGGCGTGATTATCGAGGCCAAGCACATGTGCATGATGATGCGCGGTGTGGAAAAACAGAACTCGGTGATGCGCACCTCGGCCATGCTCGGCTCCTTCCGTGATAACCAGGCAACGCGCAACGAGTTCCTGTCACTGATCCACCGCTAATTGGCCAACACGGCAACCCTTGGGTGCGTGCAGCGCACCCAACAGGCGG
>JBFHRT010000573.1:0-2099 GCA_041591575.1 Spongiibacteraceae bacterium | reverse complement strand
TGGTCACCAACGGCCTGTTCGCGCTGCGCCCCGCCGACCTGTTGCTGCTGGGCTCGGCCGATGGCGTGAAGACCCTGCGCGCAGACTGAGCGAGCGTCTGCGCCGCGCCGGTGCTTTGCAAAGTGCCGGCCAGCCCTTATTCTGTGACTCAGATCCTGAAACTCTGGTTTTCTGATTTGGGGCCGCGTGTATTCCCGGCCGCCGCGCCCACGCCATGCGCGCAAGCGCGGTGGTGCGCGCCGACAACAACTCACGAATAAGTGGAGAACGGTGCCCGGCTTGCGCAAGCGTATCTCACTGCCACTACTGGCGAGCCTGATCTGCGCCCTGCCCGCCGCGGCCCAGGAAGAAGACTATTGCGAGCCCTGCCGGCAGCTGGGCGACGCCGGCAACTGCAGCGAGCTACTGCTGACACTGTCGGTCAACCGCCAGGCCATCGCCAACTCCCACCTGATTCTCAAACGCGGCGAGCGCTACTGGCTGCCAGACTCGGCGGTGAGCCAGTTCAATGTCGAGAACCTGCCCAGCGCCCAGGCGCGCGCCCTCTGCGGCGAGCGCTACTACCCCCACGACGCCTTTGAACAGGCAGCGGTGACCTTCGACCTCAATCGCCTGCACGCCGAGCTCACCCTGCCGGCGCAGCTGTTCTCCAAGCGCTCGCTGAGCCAGCGCTACTACGTATTCACCCAGCCCGATCCGGCGCCGCTGGGCGCCACCCTGCAATACGACATCGCCGCCCGCAGCCAGCAGGACATGACCGCCTCGTCCTTTCTCGACTTCAACATCACCGCCGGCACCGGCTACGGCAAGGCCAACTTCACCCTGATCGACGCCTTCGACACCGCGCGCCTGGTGCGGCGCCAGACCTTCTGGCGCCAGGACGATACCCGGCGGCTGACCACATTGATACTGGGCGACTCCGCCATCAACAGCAGCCGCGCCTTTCGCGGCAACGTGGTTTACGGCGGCGTCAGCTGGGGCACCAACTACGAGCTGCGCCGCGGCATCGCCTACTACCCCACCATAACCCTGGAGGGCACCGCCGAGCTGCCCTCCACCGTGGACCTGTACATCAACAATGTGCTGCAGCAGAGCGAAAACGTAGAACCAGGGCCTTTCGAGATCGAGCACCCGGTGGGTTTCACCAACACCGGCGATGTTGAACTGGTGATTCGCGACGCGCTGGGCCGCGAGCAGGTCATCACCACCGAGTTCTTCACCGACCAGGAGCTGCTCAACCCCGGCTACGCCGACTGGTCAGTGGACGCCGGCACGCTGCGCGACAACTTCGGCATCGACAACTTCAACTACGGCAGCGGCTTCGCCTCCGCCAGTTACGCCTACGGCCTGCACCGGCGCTTTACCGGCGCCGTGGAGGCCGAGGGCAGCGGCAACCACGGCGCGCTGGGCGTCAGCGGCATCTGGTTGCTGGCCGCCAATACCAAGCTGCACTTTGCCGTCGCCGGCAGCGACCACCAGGACCGCGGCGACGGCCTGTGGGGGCGACTGCGCTTTTCCACCCACATCGGCCGCTTCGGCTTCAACCTCGGCGGCGAGGCCGCCGATGAGCAGTTCTTCCGCCTGGGCATGAGTGCCAGCGGCAGTCTCAACCGCTACAACGCCTTCGCCAACGGCTTCATCCATATGGGCCGCGCCGGCAACTTCAACGCCGGCGTGGTAACCAGCGAAACCCAGGACGGACGTCAGCGGCGCGCCGCCTCACTGGGCTACAACCTGCGCGCCGGCGCCTACCACTTTGGCGTTAATGCCTCCCAGGATCTGCAGCAGAGCGACATCTGGTTTGCCCAGCTCACCATCAGCCGCGACTTCGGCGAAACCCAGCATCGCCTCACCGGCAACTTCAGCCAGGGCCGCCAGCGTTACAACTACCAAATGGGCTACCACCCCCGCGACGAGCGCCACAGCTACCAGCTGGCAACCTCCTGGGGACCGGACCAGGCCAGCACCGCCAATCTGGGCTTCAGCGGCTTCAACGAGGAGATCCAATACTCGCTGGCCTCCAACTACGTGGAGAACGAAAGCATGCCGCTGACACTGCAGCTCAGGGGCGGCTTCGGCCAGATTGGCAGCTACGGCTT
>JBFHRT010000572.1:0-2107 GCA_041591575.1 Spongiibacteraceae bacterium | reverse complement strand
TTCTTGCCCTTGAGAATGTCGCAGCCGTTGGCGAATTCGCTGCGGTCCATAAAGCGGCACTTGCCCAGCTCTTCCAGCTGCAGGCGCAGGGGCAGGGTGTTGAAGTAGTTCTGGCCCATGGGGATTCCTCTGAGGTTGGTCAACAGGGTTGTTCGGATTCAGCGCCGTACTGTAGAGATACGCCAGCGTTGCGTAAAGTGATATATTGGGAATGCTATGTTGCGAAAAACGCATGACGGGAGACGGGAGACGCCAATGCCAAGCCGCCAGTTTATGATTGAGGGAGTGCGATCGCGTCTCCCGTCTCCCGTATAGCGTCTTCCGCCTGTGGATACCAAAGAACTCGAACTCTTCGTCCATCTGGCCAAGTCCCTGCACTTCGGCCGCACCGGCGATGCCCTGCACCTGAGCCCGTCGGCGGTGAGCCGCACCGTCAAAAGACTGGAGGAGCGGGTGGGGCAGCAGCTGTTGGAGCGCGACAACCGCAGTGTGCGGCTGACCCCGGCCGGGCGAGAATTCCTGCACTACGCTGAGCAGTCGCTGGCCGGTTGGCAGGCGATGGTGCAGCGGCTGCAGCGCGAGAGTGAGCATCTGCAGGGGGAAATCAGCCTGTTCTGCTCAGTGACTGCGGCCTACAGCGTGCTTTCTACCGTGCTGGAGCGTTTTCGCGGTCGCTACCCCGCCATAGAATTAAAGCTGCACACCGGCGATCAGGCTGACGCGCTGGAGCGGGTTGCCGCCGGAGAGGAGGATATCGGCATCGCCGCACGCCCTCACCAGCTCAGCTCGCGCCTTAGCTTTCATGTACTGCAGCACTCGCCGCTGCGTTTTATCGCGCCGGTGGTGCCCTGCGCGGTCAGCGAGCGCCTGGCCGGCGCTGAGGCGCCGGCGGCTGCGGACTGGCCGCAGCTACCTTTTATTCTTGCCGAGCGCGGTATGGCCCGCACCCTGGTGGAAGGCTGGTTCCGGCGCCAGCGTATCCACCCCAATGTCTATGCCCAGGTCAGCGGCCATGAGGCGGTGGTGAGCATGGTGGCGCTGGGGCTGGGGGTGGCGGTGGTGCCCGAGCTGGTGCTGGTAAATAGCCCGCTGCGCGAACGGGTGCGCACGCTGGCAGTGGAGCCGGCGCTGGAACCTTTTGCCATTGGTGTCGCCTCACTGCAGCAGCGCCTGGCCAATCCGCTGGTTAAGGCGTTCTGGGACTGCGCCAAGGCGGCCTATGCGCCCACTGCGTTTTGAATTGCGCGAATTTGCTTTACTTTTGCTTTACTATGGCAGCCCCAACCGACGAGGTGTGTTGTCGAGCGATGAACCAAGAAAAACCGCAGCCCCCAGAGCAGGAGCATCCCAATGGCCAGGGTGGCAGTGACGCCAACAAGGAGTCGCTGCTGCTGATTGATGAGCACGAGGAGGAGGTGTCCGTCAACGGCCACAAGGAGCGCCGCAAGGGCATCTACCTGCTGCCCAACCTGTTCACCACCGGCGCTCTGTTTGCCGGTTTCTATGCCATCGTCTCTGGTATGAACGCCAATTTCGAGGCCGCCGCCATCGCCATCTTTGCCGCCGGCATTTTTGATGGCCTCGACGGGCGGGTGGCACGCATGACCAACACCCAGAGCAAGTTCGGCGAGCAGTACGACAGCCTGTCAGACATGGTGTCCTTCGGTGTGGCGCCGGCATTGGTAATGTTCAGCTGGGCGCTGTCCGGGCTGGGCAAACTCGGCTGGACCGCGGCCTTTGTCTACACCGCCTGCGCCGCCCTGCGCCTGGCGCGCTTCAATACCCAGATTGAAACCGCTGACAAGAACTTCTTTACCGGCCTGGCCAGTCCACCGGCGGCTGCCGTCATTGCCGGCACGGTGTGGGTCTGTCACGACCTCGGTCTGGTCGGCGAGGCATTGCCGGTCGAATTGAGCGTGCTGGCGGCGGTGCTGACCGCGGTGGTAGGGCTGCTGATGATCGTCAATATCCGCTACCACAGCTTTAAAGGTGTCGACTTCAAGCGCCGCGTACCCTTTGTGATGATGATCGCCACCGTGCTGGTGTTCGGGCTAGTGTTACTGGACCCGCCGCGGGTGCTGTTGGCGGCGGCGCTGATCTATGCGCT
>JBFHRT010000571.1:0-2108 GCA_041591575.1 Spongiibacteraceae bacterium | reverse complement strand
TAAACGGAGGCCAGACATGGATACAAGCAAACGCGAACTTCTTGCAGGTCTTGGCCTACTGGGTATGGCCGCGCTGGCTCAGCCGGCGGCAGCGCAGCCGACTTTTGAACCCAATCGCAATCGCAAGCTGGTGTGTGTTTATCTTCGCGGTGGCGCCGATGCCCTCAACCTGGTGGTGCCCTACGGCGACAGCAACTATTACAACGAGCGTCCGGCGGTGGCGATTGCTGCCGACGAACTTGTTGCTGTCGACGACAGCCGGGTTTACCTGAACGGTGCCGCAGCGCCTTATCGCAATCACTTTGGGCTGCACCCGCAATTTGCCAGCATGGCCAGCGCTAGTGCTCTGGACGATACCGCTTTCGTTCTCGCCACGGGTGGGCACCACGATGGGCGCTCACATTTTGCCGGCCAGGCATTGATGGAGAGCGGCCGACCGGCAGTGCGCGCTGATCGCCACGGCTGGATGGGGCGTTGGCTGAAGGCCAGCGCCAGTGCGGTTAGCGGCAACGCCAGCCTGAGGGCCATTGCCATTGGCGCCAACGCTCCGCTGGCTCTCAACGGTGGCACGCCGATGGTGATGCCCGACATCAGTCGGTTTGGTATCAATTATCGCGGTCGCGAGGAGATTGCCGCTGCGTTGTCGCAGAGCTACAGCGATTGTCTGGCGCTGAAACCGACCGCCGATGCGCTGCTCGATGCCGATGCTGTCTATGACGATGCCGGAGTCGCTGCGGTGGACCCGGTGGCCAGCGGTGAGCACTTTCGTCACGACCTGCGCCAGGTTGCCGCGTTGATCAAGGCGGGGGTGGGTGAAGTCTATAGCGTGGACATGCATCACTGGGACACGCACGCAGATCAGAGCAGCCGGCTGGATGCGCTGGTCAGTGAACTCAGCAGCTCGCTGGCAGAATTTCACAGCGACATGTTTGCTGCGGGGATGCTGGACGACGTCACCGTGGTCGTGATGTCGGAATTTGGCCGTCGCGTGCGCGACAACGGTTCGGGCACAGACCACGGCACTGGTGGGCTGATGATGGTGATGGGCGGCGGTGTGCGCGGCGGGCTTTACGGCGACTGGCCAGGGGTGATCCCTGCCGAAGGCACGCAGGATATACTTGGACGACCCTATCGCGGCGACCTGCTGCCGACCCTGGATTACCGCAATGTGCTGGGCGAGGTGTTGAAATACCGAATGACGCCGGCGGTGGCTCCGGGGCAGGTTTTTCCAGAGTATTCGTACGACGGTGATCTGGGTTTTTGTTGAACAGTACTTGCCGCGGAATCATCCCCTGTCATCGCGAGGGGCGTTTTTGCGCCGCGGCGATCTCCCTGGGCAGGCACCTTGCCTGATGGAGATTGCCACGCGGTCTTTGGCTCCTCGCAATGACGCGGGTTTATGCTGCCGTCAGCTAGTGCTTCGCCAAACGCCGGCAGACGCCAGCGAGTTCATTGATGCCCTGCCGCAGCTGCTCGTCGCTCACATAGGGGGCGGGCCCCAATCGAAGCAGTTTGCCTCTGTGGTCGCAATACACTTGTCGCTGCGCCAACTGCTGGCAGATTTCGGCTGCGCGCTCTGTTTCCAATGTTAAAAAACCTCCCAGCTGTTGCAGCGGCGTGCCGTGGTCGCGGCGAATCAGCTGCGGGTTTAGATCCAGTGCATCAAACTCGGATGCCTGCAGCGCCAGCTGGTGCTGGCTGATCACGCGCAACCGCTCGGGGCTAAGGCCCTGATCGCAAAAGAAATCAAATACCGCGGCGGCGCGATAGTGGCTGCAGGGATCGTAGGTGGCGCCGGCGAAACGGCTGGCGCCGGCACCGTATTGAACGCGGCTGCCGGGCGCCTCGCTCAGTGCGTCGAACTCGGCGAACCAGCCGGTGATTACCGGGCGCAGTTCGCAGCCTGGCGGCACGCGCAGAAAAGCACAGCCTTCGCCCAGCTGGCAGTATTTATAACCACCGCCTACCACGTAGGCTTCCTCCAAGCCCTGCTCGCTAAGCGCGAAGGGCAGGGCATTAATGGCGTGGTAGGCGTCCACCAAAAGTGCCACGCCCTGTTCACGGCAGCGCCTTGCCAGCACATCGAGGTGGGGCACACGGTGGGCATT
>JBFHRT010000570.1:0-2109 GCA_041591575.1 Spongiibacteraceae bacterium | reverse complement strand
CTACTGCGGCATCACTGGGCCACCGAGGCCTGCTGGTGCTGTCGGCGCTGTTTTTGCTGGCCGCACCGACCCATGCAGCCTACGTGGACAAAACCACCGCCAACGGCGCCGTGCGCGTGCACTACCCCGACAATTCCCCCAGCAGCTGTGATGCAGTGCTGCTAGGAGTGGGTACTGCCATGCGCACCGACAGCTACGACAAGCTCTCCAACGAGCTGATCGAGCGCGGCTATGTGGTGGCCATTCTTGATCACAACCCCGGCGACATGGTCAAAACCGATGCCACCAAGTACCGCAACCTGGCGCTGGACGTGAAAAGCAACCTGTTGAGCTGGGTGAGCGGCTCCAACTGCGGGGTCATCGCCCACTGGGTGATGGGCGGCCACTCGGCCGGCGGCCAGGCAGCACAGGAGGCGGTGTCTAACGATGGCGCGCTGGCCGATGCCATGTTCAGCATCGACCCCTTTGACGCCACCGCAGTGGGTAGCGTGGATGTGCCGGCGCTGTACTGGGGCTTTGATGTCACCACCTGCTACGTGGACAAGCACAAGGCGGCCAAGGCGGCTTACTACAAGAGCATGGACAAGCGCGCTTTTGTCCGCGTCGACCGCAAGTATTCCTGGGGACCCTGCGGCTACTCGCCCAAGTATTTCCACTGCAGCTTTTGCGACAGCCACTGCCCCGGCTGCACCAACTGTATGAACACCCCCAGCCATTTCTTTGAAGACCTGGGCAACAGTGTCGACAAGTTCATCACCGCGGCGTTCTACGGCAGCTGGTCCAAGTCGGCGCTGAGCATCAGCGGCAGTACCCCACACAAGCTGTTCGTGGACCTCGATCAGCCCTGATGCCGATGACTTTCACGCACTTCGGTGGGTGAGCGCCCGGTCCAGGTTTTGTAAGCGTGCGAAAAGGAACTTTGCGCGCTATACCCCAGCATCTGCGCGATATCTGCCAGGGACAGGCGGGTATCGCGCAACAGTTCCTCCGCCATTTCCTGCCGCACCTGTTGCAACAGTGCATTGAAATGGCTGCCCTGTGCTTGCAGGTAACGCTGCAGCGAGCGCGTGGACATGGCCAGCCGCTCGGCTACCCGTTTCAGGCTGGGCTCACCCAGCGGCAGCAGATCTATGATGGCCTGACTGACCCGCGCCAGCGAACCGCGGCGGCTGTGGAAGTTCTTCAGTAATTGCGCCGCCTGTTGGCGGATCGAACTGCGCACCAGGGTGTCGCCGGTGACGATGGGTATATCCAACAACGCTGCTGGAAAATGCAGGGCGGTGGCATCGCAGCTAAAGCGGGGGTTGACCCCATATAATGTGTGGTGCAACGGTGCGTTGGGTTCTGGGTATTGCAGCTGTACCCTGCTGTAGGGTGGTTCGAGGCCGGTGATCCAGGCACCGAAACTGGCCACGCCCGCCAGAATCAGGTCCACTAACAAGCGCTGGCGGCACAGTGGTTCGGGCAGCTGCCACTGCAGCGCAACCTCGCCACCCTCGCGGCTGATGATTAACGGACCGCAGTCCAGCGCCAGCGATTGGTATTGTTCCACCAGTGCCAATGCGTCAGCCAGTCTTGATGACGACATCACCAGGTAACTGAGCACCGAGAAGGCGGCGGGCTGTATGGCGCGGCCCAGTCGCAGGCCGATCTCCGCGTCGCCGCTGTCTTGTTCAATGTGTTGCAGGAGCTGCAGTAACACCTGCAATGGCAGGCGACCACTGCTGTCGCCCTCGGCCTGGCGCCAGGGCGCAGGCAGGTGCTGAGGGTGGCCGAGGCTGCGCGCGGCGCGCAGCACCTCCCATACAAGGGCGGCAGAAACCGAGTGAATCGCGGGGCTGGCGGGCATTGGCCCTCCCAATATGCATTAGCGCGAAACGGGGTGTCCGTGGATCACGGGCAGCATCGACGCAGTTTGTCACTCCATCTTGGCCTGGTTCGGCCGTCCATTATTCGTAGCGGTAAATGGACAACTTGCCCGGCGGCAGCGTCAACGCTTGCTCGCCGTCCAGGGCGTTGTGCTGGGCGGCGACGATTTCGTTGCGGCCGTCGCCGTCGACATCGGTGACGATGGCCATGCCGAACATCTTTCCGGTATCGACGATGTCT
>JBFHRT010000569.1:0-2112 GCA_041591575.1 Spongiibacteraceae bacterium | reverse complement strand
GGGTGAGTTTGTGCTGGCCATGAAACAGGGTATCGGCCTCAATAAAATTCTGGGCACCATCCACCCCTACCCGACCATGGCAGAGGCCAACAAATACACCGCCGGTCAGTGGCGCGCCGCCCACAAGCCCGAGCGCTTGCTCGCGCTGGTGGAGCGCTATCACCGCTGGCGGCGAGGGTGACGATTAACGCGAGAGGAAATGCGCAAGACCCAAACGGCGGTTCACCACTGAGCCCTTAGAATGCGTTTTGTGCTGGCGTAATGTTGATGGTGCCGATCTATGGTGCGCGTGGCGCACCCTACACGGCGTCGGCTGCAGGGTTTGTAGGGTGCGCTGTGCGCACCGCCGCGTTTTGCGTCTCGCGCCTCGTCCGAGGCAGCCGAGCGCGCTGTACTGAAATTCAGTCAATGTATTGGGAGATAAAACCGACATGAGCGTTGAGCAAACCGTCAAGGACCGCTACAGCGAGGGTGCGCGCGAGCGTCAGGAGGCACTGTGCTGCCCGGTGGATTACGACGCCGGCCTGCTGACGCTGCTGCCGCAGGAAATCATCGACAAGGACTACGGCTGCGGCGACCCCTCTCGTTACGTGCGCCCCGGCGACACCGTGCTGGACCTGGGCAGCGGCGGCGGTAAAATCTGCTACATGGCAGCGCAGATTGTCGGTGACAGCGGCGGCGTGATCGGCGTCGACATGACCGACGACATGCTGGCACTGGCGCGCCAATACCAGGGCGAAATGGCCGACAAGCTGGGCGGCGATCGGGTGCGCTTCCACAAGGGCTATATCCAGGATCTGGCGCTGGATCTGGATGCCCTGCAGCAGCGGCTGCAAGCGCAGCCGGTGGCCGAGCTCGCCGACTGGCAGGCGCTGGAAGCCTGGAAAAAACAGCAGCGCGCCGAGGCGCCAATGATTGCCGACAACTCGGTGGACCTGGTGATTTCCAACTGCGTGCTTAATCTGGTGGACGAGGCTGACCGCAGCCAGCTGATCAGTGAAATCTTCCGCGTGCTTAAGCCCGGCGGTCGCGTCGCCATCTCCGATATTGTCAGTGATGAGGTGGTGCCGCAGCATCTGCGCGAAGACGGCGAGCTGTGGAGCGGCTGCATTTCCGGCGCCTTCCACGAGCGCGGCTTCCTCGACGCCTTTGCCAGCGCCGACTTTATCGCCGTCGGCTACGACAAATGGGACGAACAGCCCTGGCAGGTGGTGGAGGGCATCGAATTCCGCTCGGTGACACTGACCGCGGTGAAGCCCTCGGCTGTGCCCAACCGCGATCTGGGGCAGGCGGTGCTCTACAAGGGACCGTTCGCCGAGGTGGTGGACGAGCGCGGCATCCGCTACCCCCGCGGCGAGCGCATCGCCGTGGGCAGTCGCAGTTTCGACGCCCTCAGTCAGGCTCCCTATGCCGAGCACTTCGTTGCCATGGCGCCGGCCGAGCTGGTCGATGCCGGTGCCGCCTGCTGCAGCGAGGGCAAGCCGCGAGCGGCGGCGGCCACTCGCGGTGGCAGTCAGCGTGCCGGCGGCACCGACAGCGGCAATAGCGGCGGCGGTTGCTGCTGAGTTAACAAGCGTAATAACAACAAGGGATTTTCACGCATGAGCGAAAAGAAAAAGTTTGCGGTGGTACTGGCCGGCTGCGGCGTTTACGACGGTTCGGAAATCTACGAGGCCGCGATCACCCTGCTGACCCTGGATCGCGCCGGCGTCAGCTACCAGTGCTTCGCTCCCGATGTGGAGCAGCTGCATGTGATCAACCACCTGACAGGCGAAGTGATGGCAGGTGAAAGCCGCAACGTGCTGGTGGAGGCGGCGCGGCTGGCGCGCGGCGAAATCGCCGACATCCGCCAGGCCAGCGTTGAGGACTTCGACGCGCTGATCGTGCCCGGTGGTTTCGGCGCCGCCAAGAACCTGTCCAGCTTCGCCACCGAGGGCGCGCAGCTGTCGGTGCAGGCCGACTTCCTGGCGCTGGCCCAGGCCTTTCACCGCGCCGGCAAGCCCATCGGCCTGATCTGTATCGCGCCGACCATGGCGCCGGCCATCTGCGGCGAGGGTGTGCGCTGCACCGCCGGCAATGACGCCGAGGTGGCTGCGGCGATTGCCACCATGG